>CAZRFG010000280.1:0-4906 GCA_964599205.1 uncultured Victivallaceae bacterium | reverse complement strand
CGAAATGCTGCTTTTCGCAAAAATGGTGATATTGTCCTGGTTTCGGGTGAAAAACTCAAGGAAAATGATCTCTTCGTGGTCTATAGTATCAATAGACAAGCTAACACGGGAGGTGTGAGATGGGGTTTCAGTCGAATCTGGTGACGGCGCGGTCGATGCCGTTCTGGTGCGTGGGTTCGCCGCTCGGCGATCCCTTTGGCGGGGCGGTGCTGGCGAAGTGGGATTCGCTCAAAGTCGCCGAATTGCTGGCCTGGGCCGGGCGCGAGGGCTATATCGAGGCCACCAGCTATCACGATGACGACCTGGTGCCGTGGAACCCCGAGGAGCCCGAGGATGACCTCGACCCCGCCGGGCCGGTGCGCGCCAAACTTCAGGCGATCAAGGCGGTGCTCGATGCCGCCGGAGTCACCGTCAACGCCTCGATTTGCAGCCTCCACGGTCACCCCATGTTCCGCGACGGCGGACTCTGCAATCCCGATCCCGCGATCCGCAAGCTGGCGGCGAAGAAGGTCGAGCGGACGCTTCGTATCGGTCAATTTTTTGGCGCGAAATACTATGTCTACTGGGTCGCCCGCGACGGCTTCGAAGTGCCGGTGCTGACGCGGTGGGACCAACTTTACGACTGGCTGGCCGAGGGGCTCAACCATGTCACCGACTATATTCGCCAACAGGGGATGACCAATTACCTCGGGGCCACCGTCGAGCCCAAGCCCAATGAGCCGCGCGGCCAGATGTTCCTCCCCACCAGCGGCCACGCCGCCGGGTTTATCCTCGGGCGGCTCAAGGAGCCGGACTTCTGGGGCGTCAATCCCGAATTGCTCCAGCATGAATCAATGGCACTGATGAACGCCTCGCTCACGGTGGGGTATTTGTGCGCGCTCAACAAACTCAAGTTCCTTCACTTCGGGTCGCAGATCAAAGCGCAGTTCGACAATGACTTCCCGCCGCTCACCGGGCCCGAGGGGCTCAAGGAGACAGTGATGATGTTCCACACTCTCGCCCAAGTCGGCTGGCGCGGCGTGGTCGAGTTCGACTGCCACATGCTCCGCGCCGAGGGTAAACCCGGCGACGAGGAGAGCTGCCGCAAGCAATTCATCATCGACTGCGTCACCGCGCTCGCGATGGCGCTGGAACTGGCGGGGCGGGTCGAAGTCCCCGCCGGACACCATTCGCAGTCGGAGGCGGATCTCCGCTCAATTCGCCAGATGTGCAAGCTTCCCGAGCCCGCAATCCGGCGCTGAGTTGAGCAGAGCCTACTTGAAGTTGAAGAAGCGGTCGAGGACGATGTCGGTTTCGTACTTGTCGGCCGGGAATTTCTTCTCGGCTCCCCAGCGCGGACGCGATTCGTAGAGCACCACCGGTTTGCAGCCGGAGAGCTGGTTGCCCTCAAAGACCAGGTCGTCGATATTGACCCCGAGCCGTTCGCCGAGGAATTTACGTCCTTCGGCGACGCTCATTTTGTTGATCTTGGCGACCTCTTCCTTGCTGAAGAGATACTGCTTGCCGGGCGGGTTGAAGCCGGAGTGGTGGTAGAGCAGAGCGACGCTCCGCGGTCCGGGCTGCTGATAGGTGAAGCGGTTGTTGCGGACGGTCATCTTTTTCGAGAAAACCTCGTAATGCGCCGGCTCGTCGAAGTCGACGAAAAGCGGGATCGAGAGGAAGGGATAGGCGGATTTGATTTTGCCGGTATCGACAAAGGTGCAGTTTTCGACGGTGATCTCATCGACGTTGTTGCGGAACCGCACGTAGTCGCCGGTGCAATCGGTGAATTTGCAGTTGCGCACGGTCAAGCCGACCGCGTTGTTGGCATTGTAGAGCATGTGGGCGTGGGAGTTGATGCCGATGTTCTCAAAGGTGCAGTTTTCCCAGAGCACGTTTTTGGTTTTGGCCCCATGGGCGCCGCTCGCGCCGTAGTAAGCGCCCCGCATATCGAGCCAGTGACAGTCGCGCAACGTGATGTCCTGCGAATCGAGGATGCGCGTCACATAGCCGCAGGTGCCTTCGCCGTTGAAGAAGAGCCCTTCAACCAGGATATTGCGGCAGTTCTGGATGTCAAAGAGGCAGTGATAGTTTTTGAGATTCTGAGTCTGGTCGTCCTCCAGACTGCGGCTGAAAACCGAGCCGCGGTTCGGCGCGCCGGCGATGGTGAGCAAGTTCTTTTCGTCGCCGACGCCGTTGATCCGGACCGCGTTGCTTTTCTTCCCTTTGACCGAAATCACGTATTTGCCGGCGGCGAGCTGGACCGTGACCGGGCTCTTTTTGAGTTCGGCGTTGACCGCTGCCCAGAATTTGGGATCGGCGATCGCGGCGGCGTTGGCGGCGGACAGCGCATCGCCGCTCCCGAGTTTCTCCGGCGCGGCATAGCGGATGACCGGCTCGGCGACGGCGCTCAGCATCCATCCGGTCAGCAACAGCAACAGCAGTTTTTTCATTTTTCTCCTCATTGAAAACGGTTGAGTCAACGGCAAAAAAGAGTTGTCGGTAACACAATAGCCGCCATCCGGCGATAATGCAACCGCCGCTGCCGCCATATCGGCCGCCGGATGGTGAAAAAATGATCAAAAACTGATCATCGCGGCATTCCTCAACCGTCTCGCTTCTCCGCGACGCATGCCCCGGCGCATACTATGGATTATGCGCAATGATAACTGATAAGACGTCATTCTTTCGTCAACTCCAATTGATTTTGCGTTGCGCCGCGTTATAATATGCTGGTGATGCCGGAGGATTTTCCCACCGGCGGAAAAGGAAGAAACCGCATGTTTGCCAAACGCCGGACCGTATTTTTGGGAGGAGTTGACCAGCCGTTGCGCGCACTTTCGAGCGCCGCGCTCGGCGCCGGTCTTTCCTGGAGCGCTGTCGCCCTGGATCAAATGCCGCCCGCTCCGGCAACCGCAAAGGAGATCAGGATGGAAAAAACTTCCCGCCCCGATATTCTGGTCATCCTCTGCGACCAGCTCTCCGCCCGCGCCACCAAATTGTACGATCCCGGCTTCGCCGAGAGTCCGAATATCGACGCCTTGCTCGACCGTTCGCTCGCGTTCAGCCGCGCTTACACCGTCTGCCCCCTCTGCATGCCCGCCCGCGCCGCCATCTGGACCGGGCGCTACCCCCACGAAACGCAGGTGGTGGCCAATGTCGAGCCGCCGCCGGAAGCGCAAGCTCCGGCCTTTCCGGCGCTCGGCGAGACCTTTGCCGCCGCCGGGTACCAAACCGTCCACTTCGGCAAGAAACACGACGCCGGAACGCTGCGCGGGTTTGAAATCGCTCCCGACAGCGTGAAGCGCAAATTTGAATCCGATCTGCCGGTGAATTACGACAGTTTTGAAGACGTCGACGCCACTGCTTCGATGGTTGAGTTTCTCAAAAAAGGCGCGGCCCGGGATCGCCCGTTCCTCGCCGTCGCCGACCTCAACAATCCCCACAACATCTGCCAGTTCGTCGGCGAGAACGAGAAACTGCCGCTGCCCGAGTTGGCGAAACTGCCGGAACTCCCCGCCAACTTCCGCTGCGGCGATTGGGAAACCCGGCCGCTGCCAGTCCGGTATTTGTGCTGCGCCTATCCCCGGATGCGGCAGGCCCACGGCTGGACGCCGGAGCGCTACCGTTTTTACCTCTACGCCTACAGCCGGTACATCGCGATGGTCGACCGCCAGATCGGGGAAATCCTGACCTCCTTGCGCGAGAGCGGCCGGGCGGACAACACCATCGTGGTGCTGCTGGCCGACCACGGCGAGGGGATGGCCTCCTTTGGTTTGGTGACCAAACAGGCCGGATTCTATCAGCCCTCGCTCAATATCCCGTTGGCAATTTACGATCCCCGCCGCCCCGAGCGCAAAGGGATCGACCGCGAACGCGTCGCCACCAATCTTGACCTCTATCCCACTTTGTGCGACGCGGCCGGCATCACTCCGCCGGCGGGTCTTCGCGGGAGTTCGCTCCTGCGCGGAGCGGGGCCGGGCTACATGGTTTCGGAGTGGGTGAGCGAATATTTCCAGCTGGTTTCGCCCGGCCGGGCCTGGGTCGACGACCATTACAAGTACGTCCACTTCCGCGAAGGCGACGGCGAGGAACTCTACGACCTTGCGGCCGACCCCGGTGAAACCGTCAATCTGGCGGCGAAGCCGGAGTTCCGGCCGCTGCTGGAAACTTATCGCGCCAAGCTCAAAAAACATCTCGAGGAAACCGGCGACGACTATTTCGCGCTGCCGGTGATCGTCGATTCCAAATACCGTGCCCATCCCTCCGGCTTTGAGCATCACACCGGTTCCGACGCGATCAGCGAGGGCCGCGAGCTCTATCCGGATCGGGCCGACGCGAATCTTTCCCAATACACGCGGCAAAGCCTTGCCGCCCGCAAAGCGAGGTCAAAATGAAGTATTTCCGCTGGTTTGCACTGCTGTTGTCGGGCTCGGCTCTGTTGGCCGCGCCGTCGCCGGAGAAATTCAAGGTCGCGCCGAAAGCCTCCGGCGAGGAGCTGGTGATCAAGGCCCCGGCCCCCGGCATCTACTGGTTCAGCGTCCACACCAAGTCCAAAGTCCCGGTCGGGGTCGAGCACACCGCCGAATTCGAATGGGACGACGGGGTCAAACGCCAGCGGCGCTTGCTTCATCCCAACAAAACCGACAACGAGTACGAGATCGACCGCATCGTCTTCGGCGCCGAACCGCGTCGCTTGCGTATCCGCTATGACGAGAAGAAAACCCAGCTTGCCGATCTCGTGTTTTCGCCGGAAAAGCCGGTCGCCGTGCCCCAGGCGGCGCAGAGCTATCAACCGCCTTTCGCCCCGCCCGCCCGCCATCCCCGGCTCTTGGTCAACCCCGAAGCGCTGGCCGCAATCAAAGCCAATTTGAAGGAAGGCGTCAATGCCGAAGTCTGGGCCGGCGTGGCGGCGAACGCCCGCAAG
>CAZRFG010000279.1:0-4921 GCA_964599205.1 uncultured Victivallaceae bacterium | reverse complement strand
GGCTGATGTTCTGGTACTACCGCTATTTCAAAGCCTACGGCGGGGTCAAGAACTATGTCGCGCCGGAATTTTAAGCGGATCCATTTTTGCCGCGCTTGACCGCGGAAAATCGAAAAACGGGAGAAGGTCGATGAAAACAATGATTCTGGGCGGTCTCCTGGCCGCCGGCGCGCTCCTCGGTGCGGGAGCGGCGGAGAAGATCGATCCGGCGAACATCGTCATCCGGCCCCAGGCGGAGTATTTCGTCCGCGGCGGGCTGCCCAATTTCTACGCCAAACTCCGCGGCGACCGGCCGGTGGCGATCGCCTATCTCGGCGGCAGCATCACCGAGCAGAACAGCTGGCGGGTCCGGAGCCTCGATTATTTCCGCAAGCGTTTCCCGAAGTCGCAAATCACCGAAATCCAGGCGGCGATCGGCGGCACCGGCTCCGAGCTCGGCGCTTTCCGGCTCGGGCCGGATGTGCTGCGACACCGACCGGATCTGGTCTTCGTCGAATTCGCGGTCAATGACAACGGGCGCAAGGCAGCCGACATTCTCCGCTCGATGGAGGGCATCGTGCGCCATATCTGGACCGAACTTCCCGAGACCGACATCTGCTTTGTCTACACCATCACCCAGCAGGACCTGCCGTTGTTCAAGGAGAACAAGACCAAGCTCTCCACCTCGACCATGGAGGCGGTCGCCGATTATTACCGGATTCCGTCGGTTTATCTCGGTTCGGACGTGATCCGGCTTCTCAAGGCGGACAAGCTGATCATGAAGGGGCCGGAGTCGGAGATGACGGCGGTTTCCGGCAGCGCGCTTGACGCGGTCGCGGCGATTCCACGGACCGCGGACGGCAAGATCATTTTCTCCGGCGACGGCGTCCATCCCTATCTCAATACCGGCCATGTGCTCTATACCGAGGCCCTCAAAAAAGCGTTGGAGAAAATCGAGGTCGCGGGCAAGCCGGGCAGCCACCTGCCGCTGCCCCCGGCCAACGACCCCGCCTGTTACGCCGACACCAAAGCGATTCCGCTCGATTCACCCTTTGTCCAACTTACCGGGAGTGTGACCGGGGTCGATCTCGACACCCCGCAGGGCCGTCCCTTCCGCAACCGCGCCGACCAGCTCTGGAAACTTGCGCCCGAAGCCGAGCTCAAATTCAAGTTCAAGGGGAGCAAGGTTTCGCTCTACAACCTCCTCGGTCCCGGCTGCGGCGCGGCGGACATCACGCTTGACGGCAAGGTGGTCCTGCATGAATACAAATTCTTTGACTCCTATTGCGGCTACCACCGGATCGCCAATGCCTCGGTCGCCAATAACCTCGATCCCGATCAGGTGCATGAACTGGTGATCAAAGTTACCGGCACCCCCTTTGACAAACGGGCCATGCTGATGGAGTCGCGACGCGACGCCTTCGACAAGGCCCCGGCCGACTTCGCGCCGCTCGATGTCTACCTCGCGTCGATCTTCATCGTCGGCGAACCGGTCAGATAACCCAATACAATGGGGGAGTGATGAAAAGATTCGGGGCATTGCTGCTAATCCTGGCCATTATCTCGGGAACGGCGGCGAATGATGATTTGACGGCCCTCTCGGAGAAACTTTTTCGCGCTTTTTTTGCGGGTGATTTTGCGACCCTCAAGGCGAATTGCGTAAAAAACCATCCGCTGCTGACCAAACCCGATTCGGAGCGGGACGAGGCTGATCTTCGTTCGATCCGGCATACCATCGAAGTGGTCGGCCCGCTGCAAAAAGTCATTCCGGTGGCAACCGAGGAGGTGACGCCGGGGCGAATCCGGGTGGTGGCCGATCTTGAGTTCGCCAAAGGCACCTATCAGGCGATAATGTATTTCCGCAACGGCAATCAGTATTCCGGCATCAATGTGCCGCTGGTCGGTCCCGGCCTCGCCATTCCCGACCTGACCAATGAACAGATGCGGCAGGATTTTGACGCCATGGTGGCGGTGCTCAAGGAGACCATGCCGCATGCCGAAGTAATCCGTCAGAGCACTGGCAGCGACGTTTGGCTTATGCTGGCGGATTATCGCGCCCGCATTCCCGCCGACGGTAACAGCGTCAGTTTTGCCAAATTTCTCCGGCGGGTGCTGGCCGATTGCCGGGGCCACCACCTGTGGCTGGCTGATCTCGACGCCGATGAGCACTTCCGGGAGATATACCGGGGATTGATCGATTTTGACCGGCTCGGCGATAACCGTCTTGCGCAGCATCTTGCATGGCGGTATTCGGCAGCAAAGGAATATCCCAATCCGCTTGAACTAAGTTACCTTCAGGGGAATTACTATAACGATACCGAATTCACCTTCAAAGGCATCAAATACCCGGCGGCGATGAAGCTGGTCGAAATCGACGGCAAAACTCCGGATGAACTGGCGAGAAATGCCGGAGGGCGTGCTTCCGGCTTTGATTTTCGGCGCCAGAAGCCTTTTTTTGCCGGCGGCAATCTGATCCGTTATCTCACGCCCTCGGTTCCCGGCCAACGCACTTTTGTCTTTGTCCGTCCGGACGGGGAAAAAGTTGTGCTGACTTTCAAGGAGGGGGAACGCGTCGAATGTTCCGGCAATCCCAAAGGTTATTTTTTCTGCAAAGAACGGGTCATCTATCTCGAAGATACAAATCTCATTTTCATCCGGCTGCCGGCGATGAATCCGGAACGGCTTCCCGAATATGAAAAGGCAATCACGGAGATCATGACCGGACACAGGCCGCGTTATGCGGTGATCGACATCCGCAACAACGGCGGCGGCAGCGACCGGGTGCCGTCGCGTCTGCTGGAGCTGCTGGCCGGGTTTCCGGTCAAATATCAGCTGGCGCTGGCACTGCCCGCCAATGACAGGCTGCGTGAACACATGCGCCGCCGGGGCCCGGTCACAGGCGAAAATGCGGTTACGCGCGAAATTCCGTTTCTCGGTGCCGGCGATTTTGACATATACGAGGCTGGCATCGAATTCAAACCGGATGGCAGTCGGCCCGGCGTCGAACATATCTATGTGCTGGTGGAAAATATTTATTCGGCGGCAGGCACCCTGACCGCGATTGCCGCCGGCGATGATCACATCACCTCGGTCGGGGTGCCGGGCGACAAAATTCTCGGACGGGGGATCGATCCCTATGTCTTTCAATTGCCGAACAGCAAACTTCTGGTTCAGGTGGAGCCCGCGATCGATATCAGCAATGCCCGATCCGCCTCCGACTGTCTCCACAACGGCGTCGAGGTTGAAATCGCACCATTCCCTGAAGCTTATTTTGCGATGTACGCCGCGCCGGCGGCTGACGATATCAAGCGCTATTTACGGCAGGACGACCCTTTTATGGCCAAGGTTTTCGAATTGATCAAAGAGCGGGAGAACCGCCGGAATCATCAACCCCCGGGAGGTGTGCAATGAGTGAAATGCGTTCGACATGGATGGCCGATTTCCGGGAGAAACTCAAAAAGTCGATTACCGTCAAGCTGGTGGTGATCGGCGCGATTTTGCTGGTGCTGCTGATTCCGACGCTGATGGTTCACGAACTGGTGTCGTCGCGCCGGGGGCTTCAGGCGGAAGCCGAAATGGAGGTTGCCGGCAAGTGGGGCAAGCCGCAGACTTTCTGCGGTCCCTTCCTGTTGATTCCGGGGCGCGAAACGGTTATCCGGTCGCTCGGCGACGGCCGGAAAATCGAGGAGAAGAAAGAGTTCCGGATGGTGGTGCTGCCGGATGATCTCAAAATCGAATCGAAGCTGGTTCCCGAGATCCGTTCGCGCGGAATTTTCAAAATCACGCTCTACCGCGCCGAGCTCGTCGTCAAAGGGCGCTTCGAGCCGCTTGACGCGACGAAATTCACGCTCGAGCCGGGGCAGGAGCTCTTTCTCAACCGCGCGGCGCTGGTCTTCGGCCTGAGCGACATCAAGGGGGTTACGCAGGTCGATCTCAAATACCGCGACGGCGTCCGCCGCCTGGTTCAGGGTGCGCCGGAGAATTCACTCGCCAAAACCGGCTTGAATTCGCCCGAATTTCCGCTCGACGGCGGCGATTTCACGCTTACCATGCGCTGCAACGGCAGCACCGGCATCGGCTTTTTCCCGCTCGGGCGGCGGACCGAGGCGAAACTCGAATCGAGTTGGCCGTCGCCGAGTTTTGAGGGGAGTTTCCTTCCCCGCGAGCGCGAGGTGTCGGATCGCGGCTTCAAGGCCGAATACCTGATCGGCGAACTCAACCGCGAATATCCAGGCGTCTGGCGCGACGGCAAGCATGAAATCAATGACTCCTCCTTTGGCGTCAAGCTTTTCACTCCGGTCAACATTTATCAGCTGACCTTCCGGGCGGTCAAATATGCGGCGTTGGTGATCGTGGCGATCCTGACTTCGCTGCTTTTCGCCGAGACCCTCTCCCGGGTCTGGGTGCATCCGGCGCAGTATTTCGTCGCCGGGCTGATGATGGTGCTCTTTTACGTGCTGCTGTTGAGTTTCAGCGAATATTGCAGTTTCGCCGCCGCCTACTGGATCGCTTCGGCGATGGTGGTCGGGTCGATTTCCGGATACTGTTTCGGGATTTTTCGGCGGTTCGGCGCGGCGGGGACGCTGGCGGCAGTGTTGACCGCGGTTTTCGGCATTCTCTATGTGCTGCTCCAGCTTGATGACTTCGCGCTGGTGGTCGGCGCGCTGACCCTCTTTGTCACGCTGCTGGCGCTGATGTTCCTGACCCGGAATCTCAACCGGCTCCAGGATGAAAAAGACGGCGGCGGCACGGACTCGTGATTTGCGGTTTGACAAATCTGAATTACGGTGTATGGTTATATTTCAAGACACCGGATACGCCGTTACGGTAACGGCGCAAATGGTGCGAAAATTGTCCAACATAATGGTGTGACGATGAAGAAACTGTTGATTCTCGCGATGGTCGCCGGCGTGGCGACGATGACCACCCTCTGTGCCGCTGA
>CAZRFG010000278.1:0-4940 GCA_964599205.1 uncultured Victivallaceae bacterium | reverse complement strand
ACGCCAAAGGCGAGGCAGCTTGCGGTCTCGCCGCGAAGGCAGTTGAAGCACTTGCCGCAGGGCAGCGCGACGCAGGCGACGGCGCGGTCGCCAACCGCAAGTTCCCGCCCCAGCGCATCGCGTCCGGCGTGTTCGCCGAGCCGGTCGATCCGGCCGATGAATTCGTGGCCGAGGATCATTTCAAGCTCCGGCATTTTGAGAAACCCCTGATGGATATGAACATCGGTGCCGCAGACGCCGCTGCTCAGAAGCTCCAGTCCGGCCATCCCCGGCCCCGGTGCGGCCACCTCGGCGCTCTCGATTTTGAAGCTCCGTCCCGGTCCGCAAAAAATCGCCATCGTTTTTTTCATCGCAGTCGCTTTCGGTTTGATTTCTTTGTCATATATGCCATATTATAGTTGAAATTTGAACAAAGAAAATGGATAATTCCGCAAAAACATGTCTTTGCTTGCAAAAAATACCAATCGCGGCTTCGCCTTTCAACCCCGAGCGCCGATGCTCCGGCTGGACTCGGTTCAGGAGCAGAACCTGAACGATTTCAGCGCCGGGCGGATCAACCGCTGCTACGCGGCGCAGTGGGTGCTCGACTACTCGATCGGCGAGTGCGGACGCTGCCGCAGCGGCGGTTCGCCGTGGCTTGACCGGGGACCGGGGATCGCCCACTTGTATCCGCCGGGCACTTTTTACGACGAGGATCACACCGGCCACAGCGGCTTTCACTCCGCCTACATCCTCTTCAACGGCGAGTCGCCCGAGCTGACCCGGATGACCGCCACGCCATTCCGATTTGCCCGGATCATCGACCCGGCGGGGGTGATCCGCCGGATGCTCGGCGAATGCGCCGCGGTCGCGGCCGGACGCGGCAACGCCGGCTACTTCGCCGCCTACCGGATATTCTGCGAACTTCAGGAGCTCCTTTTCGCGCTGGCGGAGCAAACGCCGCGCGACGGCTTCCTCTACCGGATGCCGGGCGACGCCGCCGAAAAATCCTTCCGGCTGCGGGTCGAAACCGAACTCGAACACCGTTACGCCGACAAACTCACCCTCGCCGGACTCGCCGCCAAACTCGGGGTCAGCGTCTCCGCCCTCGCCCACCGTTACCGCTTGGAGACCGGCGCGACCGTTTTTGAAACCCTCAACCGGATCCGGCTCGAGCAGTCGCTGCCGCTGCTCCACAGCGGCAAACCGCTCAAGGAAATCGCCGCCGCCACCGGCTTCGCCGATCAGTTTTACTACTCGAAAGTTTTCAAACGCCATTACGGCCGCAGTCCGCGCCGCTTTTTTCCGGCCGCCAGCGTCGAATCGGCCTTGCAAAAAAAGAAAACGCATTTAGAGTAGCAGCAGCGGAAAAGTTTCACGCACGAAAAAACGGAAGGCGGAGACCAACCCAATGCGGGATGCATCGATCATTCTGGTGCTGATGCTGCTGTGGCAGGGCGGCTGGTTTCTGGCCGCGGCGATTCGCTATATCGTCACCGCCGGCGCACCGATGGAGTTCCGCCGCCGGTATATGCTGAGTTTCATTTCCTACGCGGTCCCGGTGCTCCTCCTTTATATCGCCAACCATGCGAACTTCAACCACCGTCAGTTGTGGATGGCTGGCAGTTACAACTTCATCGCCCGGCTGCTGCCGCCCGCGAATGAGCATCTGCCGGAAATGCTCTATGTCTTGGGGAATATCTTTCTACTGGCAGAATTTACTCACCGATCCCTTTTCAGAAAGGAGCAGGGAAGATTCATACCGCTGCTGCTGTCGATCGTGCTCTGGATATCCATTCTGGCGGTGCTGGCGGTGCTGGCTCCGTCGCTCCGGGTATATATTTTCGGGAGTTTGCTGCTCGCGCTCTATTTCGTCTTGCTGACGCTGCCGCCGGTGGCGATCATCTGCGGACTTTGGTCAGCCGACGGCAAAATCATCTATACGATGATGGCGATCATCATCGCTTGGAATATTGTCCTCGGCATCATCGGGTATTTGTTTTTCTCGGAAACCCTCTTTGGAGGAACGCATGGCTTGAGGTGAGGCCATTTTCCCCGGGGCGGAAAATTTTACCGCCGGAAGGCTTCGGCGATCTTGCAAAAAAAACGGAGCGGATGTACATTACCTCATGATTGTTTTTCCAACCGGAGAATGAAAAATGCCGCTGTTCCGGAAATTTGCCAATGCGGTGCTGAACCGTTTCTATTTGATCGCGCTCGCCGCCGCGGTGCTGTTTCTGCTGGAATCGGTGCTGCTGGTGCTGTGGGCGTTTTTCCCGGAGGACACCGTGTTCGGCGCGATTGCCGCGGTGGTGGCGGTGTGGCTCGGCGCGGTCGGCGGCATCGGGGTCTGGCTGGTTCACCAGAAGATCGTCCGGCCGCAGCTGGCGATGGAGGACTTCGCCGGGGCGCTGGCCCGGGGCGAATTCCCGCCGCTGCTCAAGGGAGCCGGCAGCCGCAACGAAGCGTTCCCCGAGCTGACCCGTTCGCTCAATCTCCTCCGCGACCGGCTCCAGAGCCAGAACGCCCGGCTCCAGACCCTGCGCCAGTATGAACAGCAGCTCCAGCAGCACGGCAAAGACGAGAGCGGCGAACTGCGAAGCCGCATCCTGACCAACCTCGCGCCCGATTTGCGAATTCCGCTCAACGCCCTGAGCGGCTACGAATTTCTGCTCAAAACCGATCCCGGTTCGCCGCACCGCGAGGAATTTTTCCGCGCCATCAGCCGCAACGTGATCTCCGCCGAACGGACCATCGAGCGGATGGTCGACATCGGCCAGCTGGCGGCGCCGATCGAGGGGGAACCCGAACGCGGATCGTTCGACACCGGCTCCTTTATGCAGCAGCTGGCCAACTACAACGCCCCGGCGCTGGCCGAGCAGGAGATCAGGCTCGCACTCCACTTCGCTGCCAACGCGCCGGAGGAGCTGGCCCTCGACCGCGAACTGCTGTTCCAGCTGCTGACCATCCTGATCCGGGTCGCCGAGCACATCGTCGCCCGCGGCGAACAACTGGAAATTTCCTGCGCCAGCGAAAACGGCAGTGTGATCTTCACCATCCGCACCGCCAGCGCCTCCGAACCCCACCGGGAGCTGGCCGAGCTCTTCAACACCCAGCGCAACGGCAACGCCGATCTACTCAAGGAAACCGAGCTGACTTTGCTCGGGCTCTTGTTCGTCGAATCGCAGGCGCATTTGCTCGGCGCCGAACTCCTGGTCTCCGGCTTCGGCGAACACGGCGCCGAACTGAAACTGGTGTTGCCCGAAAACGTCGCCGCATCCCACCTCCGCCGCACCGGCAGCGTCGGCACCATCCACTTCGCCGGCCCCAGCACCAATCCGGACGGCCTCCACCTCGGCCGCCACCCCGGCCCCGGCACGCCGAAGCGGCTGCTGCTGATCGACAGCGACCGCGACTTCGGCGCCATCCTCCAGTACATGTTCCCGGAGACCAAAGTCGAAATCTACCCGGCCCTCGACCGGTTGCCCGAGTCGTTTGAGCTCAAGCAATTTGACACCGCCATTCTTTCGATCGTCCCCCGCTGGGGGCGGAATTACTCGGAGGCGACACTCGACTTCCTCGCCGCCACCACCCAGGCCGATCTCCCGGTGATCGCAATGCTGACCGACCGCTCGGAACGGCTGCGGCGCAAACTCAGCCGCGCCGGCGCCGGCCGGATCATGACCAAACCGGTCAATTACCATGAGCTCAAAAACTACCTGACCGGCAAGAAAGAGGCCTCTCCCCCATCATGATCCGCTCCTGGAAAAGCATCCTGCTGCTGATCTGGCTTTCGCAATTTTTCGCCATGGCGGCCTTCAGTTCGGCCTATACATTCATCCCATTCTACCTCAAACACATCGGGGTTCCGAACGACAAGCTGAGCTGGTATGTCGCGCTCTTCGCCGCCTCCGGCAACCTGAGCTTTGCCATCGCCTCGCCGCTGTGGGGGATGATCGCCGACATCTACGGCCGCCGCCCGATGCTGCTGCGCGCCAATTTCGCGGCGGCGATCCTGATTCCGATGATGGGACTGATCACCAACCCCGATCTTCTGATCGCCCACCGCTTCCTGCTCGGCGCGATGGCCGGGACGGTGACCGCTGCGCAAACCTTGATCCTCAGCACCACGCCGGGACAGAACCGCTCCTTTGCGCTGGGGACGATCGCCTCGGCGCTCTTCAGCGGAATGATGGTCGGCCAGTTTCTCGGGGGCGACGTGGTCAATCTGCTCGGCTTCCGGGGCACTTTCTTTTGCGGCGGCGCGCTGCTTGCGATCGCCGGCGGACTGGTGCTTTTGGTGCACGAAAAATTCACCCGGCCGGCCCGCCCGCTGGAGCAGATCCGCCACGGATTCGCATTCCGGCTCCCCCGCTTCGGCAAGGTCTGGTACCTGATGCTGCTTTTCGTCTCGATGAGCCTCGCCCGCGATTTCGACGGCCCCTTTGTCCCGGTGCTGGTCGACGACATCGTCAAGGACAACGCGCTGGCACTGCGCTGGAGCGGCCACATCAGCGGGATCTGTTCGGCGGCGGCGATTCTCTCCGGTCTTTCGCTCGGTTACCTCGCCGACCGGGCCAAGCTGATCACCGTGCTGCTGGCAGCGATCCTGATCGCCGGGCTGCTGCGGCTGCCGCAGGCGATGGCGGCCTCCTACGGCGTGTTGCTGACCAGCCGGGCGCTGATGGTGCTGGCGGCGGGCGGGATCGAGCCCTTGATCCAGTCCTGGCTGGCGGGGGTGACCCCGGAAAAGGAGCACGGCCGCTACTTCGGCTGGGCCGCCTGCTTCAAAGCGGTCGGCTGGACGCTGGGGGCGCTCCTGGGGGGCGGCATGATCCGGCTCTTTGACAACAACGTGCGGGCGGTTTTCGTCGGGGCGGCGGTGCTCTTTTTGCTGATGATCCCCCTGATCGGGTTTGTCTACCGCAAAATTCCGCCGCAGCCGCGCAAAGCAAAGGCGG
>CAZRFG010000277.1:0-4942 GCA_964599205.1 uncultured Victivallaceae bacterium | reverse complement strand
GGAACGAGCTAAAACTGGTGACCGTGGACGGCGAAATCGCGTCCGGAGCGAGCGTGGGGTAATCCGGGTAAAGACCGTCGCTCACAAGCGGCGGCAAAAGTACCCCGGTCAAGGGCCGCGCCCTTGCGCGGACGCACTGCGCCTTTGCCTCTCACCGCTCCGTTGTCGCGGGTGGACAGGGCCATTTCCCCCGAGCCGAGGGAGCGTCAGCGACCGGCTCGGTTACCCCGAAGGCGACGTTCGCCCGCCGCTGAGCCCGGCCCGAGCGACGCGGCGAATGCCGCGGAGCGACGCCATCCTCTCTATTCAACCGCAAGAATGACTATGGACGACTGGATCGAAATCGAGCGCGACGAGCGCCATATCAAACGTGAACGGGCGAAGGCAAAAGAACTTCGCCAGACCCCCTATTTTCAGGAATTGTTCCGCAAAGGGGTTTGTTACTACTGTCAACAAACCTTCAAACCGGAAGAGCTGACGCTCGACCATATCGTCCCGGTGGCGCGCGGCGGACGAAGCACGCGCGGCAACCTGGTGGTCTGCTGTCGGGCCTGCAACCAGAAAAAGAAATTTCTCACCCCGGCAGAGATGATTCTGCGGGAAAACCCCGATCAGGAAAAAAGCTGATGCAAAAGATTCTGACCCTTGCCCTGTTGTCCGCCTCGCTGTGTCTGGCGGCCGAAGAGTCCAACCTCGACATCCCGACGACGTCGGAAACGGCCAAACCGGCGCAGGCCGCCGCCCTGCCCTCCGCCGCCCGCGGCGACCAGTCGATCAAGGCCGCCCGCGCCGAAGCGATCGCCCGCGACCGCGCCAAGATCGCGCAGCTCCTCGAGGCCAACAACGGCTCTTTTGCCAAAATCGCCGAAAAGCTGGCTCCGGCTTATGCCGCCAACAACGAAGCGGCGCAGAAGAACGAATCAAAATGGTTCGAGAACGGCTACTTCACCGCCGGCCAGGTCGGCGCGACGCCGGTCAAAAGCAACTTCGTCCAGGCGATGACCGCGCTCGACCGCTACCTCAAGGAACAGGGCGTCGACCTGATCGTGGTCCGGGTGCCGAACCGCAATGAGGCGGCGTTCGGACTTTTCAGCGAAAATCCGCTGCCGGGAGAATGCAATCCGTACTTCCGCGAAGTCCAGCAGCAACTGCTCGACGCCGACGTCGAATATCTCGACGGCCTCGAAATCGTCCAGCGCGAGCGCGGCAAGTATCCGTTGAACTACTGGTATACCATTCCCAAAGAAGGCCATCCGGCGGAAGGGCTCTCGATGGCGCTCGCCGAGCTCCTCGCCGGCCGTCTCAACCGCTATCAGTTCCCCGCCACCGGCAAATATCACGCGGTCACCGACACCGATGCGTTCAAAAAAGTCAACTTCCCGGCCGGCAATGCCAAGTTCGATCCGGCCAAGCCCTACAGCTTCGCCGCCGTCCGCGCCGAAGACGGCTCGGTGCCGACGATCGCTGAAAACAACGGCTCGCCGCTTCTTTTCATCAGCGACTCCTACGGCGCCTATCCGGGAGTCAAGGCGGGGGCGAGCGTGCCCCATTATCTGCTGTTGAAGCTGCCCCATCAGGGCGACTGGATGTACCGCAACGGCAGCAGCCAGGGCGCGAGCACCTTCCTCTACCGCAAAGGCCTCGATTTCGTCAAAAACCGCCAGGTGGTGGTGCTGCTCGCCCATCCCGGCAACCTGAACGGCGTCTCCGAGCTGCCGCCGCCCGAGCTGCGCTTCATCGCCCCCGAGCGGATGAAAACGGTGATGAGCGTTGAGGGCGCGGCGCTGGAGGAAGTCGCCCGGGCCAATCCGGAAATTTTCCGCTACCTCGCGGACAAAAAGTGCCTCTTGTTCAACGAAGTCAAGTGGGGGAAACAGCCGGAAGCCTCCTTTAAACTCAAACTCCCGGCCGAAGCGCTGGCCGCGCCGATGGTCGCATTGGAACTCGACTACGCCGCGCACAACTACGCTTTCGTCACCGCCGGCTGCGGCGACTCGAGCCAGATCGACGTCCTCTGCAACTCCGAAAAGGTCGAAAAGCAACTCTTCGTCCTCCATCGCCGGGGCGACGAAATCGAGTTCAAAATCAAGTACGTGAGTGCGCAAACCGAAGTCAAAGCGATCCGGATGTACGCGATCCGCTGAACCGATGGGTGACATTATGTACCGTTCGCAAATTCCGGCTGAGAAAATCGAAGATGACTGCTACGACTGGTACGCCCGTCACGAGCGCTGCCGCCGCCTGGCCAACACGAAATCGCACGACGTGGTGCTGATCGGCGACTCGATCACCCACTTCTGGAAGTGCGACGACGCACCGCGCTCGACCGGCGACGACAGCTTCGACGCGCTCTTTGGCTCGCTCACCGCGCTCAACCTCGGCTACGGCTACGACCGCACCCAGAATGTGCTCTACCGGCTGCGGAACGGCGAATTCGCCAACCAGGAGCCGCGCTTTGCGGTGCTCCACATCGGCAGCAACAATCTCAACGGCTCGCCCAACCTGCCGCCCGATCCGCCGCTCGAAGTGGCGGCGGCGATCGCCGACATCATCGCCTTGATCCGCGAGTTTTCGCCGGCGACCAGGGTGATCCTGATGGAAGTCTTTCCGCGCGGCGAAGGCGGCGACGCCCTCGCGGAACGCATCCGCGCCACCAACCGGCTGCTGCGCGAGCGTTTCGCCGATGACCCGGCGGTGATCATGGTCGACCTCGCCCCCGAATTCGGCACTCCGACCGGCGGGATCAAGCCGGAATTGAGCGACGACTTCTGCCACCCCAATGCGGCAGGCTACCGGATCTGGGCGGGCAAACTTCAGGAAATTTTCGAACGGAGGTGATTTGATGGATCTACTGCTCCTTGCCAACCGCGGGCGGATCTTCATCGCCGCTCTGCTGATGACCGCGCTCGCCGACTTTTGTCTCTATGGCGCGATTCCGGTGGGATGGTGCGCGGGGCTGATCCTGATGCTCTTTTTCGTGCTGCTGCTGCCGCGGGATCATTGCTGCTGGCGCAATCCCCGGACCCGGCTGTGGGCGACGGCGACGGTGCTCACCGCGGGTTCGCTGGTGATCGAGCCGGGCAGATTCAACATTTTTTTCGGAATCGTCTTCCTGATCCTTTTTCGATTCAGCCAGCTCGGGCTCAAAACCATCACCGCAACCGCGGCCGGACTGCTGACTTTCCCGGCGACGATGATGCTCGAGTGGGTCAACTTCCGCAAAATCCTGCCGAAAAGCCGCGAACCCGAGCCGGGCCGCAAAAGTCTCCTCTGGCAGATCGGGGTGTGGATTCTCCCGGTCTTTTTCGCGGTCGTCTTCCTGATTTTCTTCTCGGTTGCAAATCCAGTGATCACCAAGGGGATCAGGGAGTTCTTCTCCTTTTTCTTCCGGCTCAACGTGCCGGAAGCGGGGCGGGTGTTCTTCTGGCTGCTTTTCTTCGCCTTTGCGGCGGCGATCATGCTGATGGAGTTCGCCGGCAAAACCGCAATGTTTGAAGGAGCGCTCCAGTTCCTCCGGGAATTTTTCGGCATGAAGCCGCTGGCGGTCTCGGAACAGCAAAGTTCACTGCTGGCCTCGATCATGACCCGCGCACTGGTCCTCTTCAATCTGATTTTCCTGGTTCAAAACGCGCTCGATATCGAGTACCTCTGGATGGGAGCGAAACTGCCGGAGGGCATGACTTACGCCGAATACGCGCACCGCGGAGCGTATCCTTTGATCATCTCGGCGCTGCTGGCGGAGATGCTGGTATTGATCGCCTTTTCGGAGCGGCGCTGCGGGCCGGCATGGATCTGGCCGAAACGGCTGGTTTACTGCTGGCTCGGACAGAATATCTTTCTGGTGGGGTCTTCGCTGCTGCGGCTCAACAAGTACGTCGACGTCTACGCCCTCTCCTACTGGCGGGTGGCGGCCGCACTGTGGATGCTGCTGACCGCGCTCTCGCTCGCGCTGCTGATCTGGAAAATCCGCGCCAACAAGAGTTTTCACCAACTGATCGAAGCCAATATCGTGCTGTTGACCGCGCTGACGGTTTTCCTCTGCTACGCCGACTTGCCCGGCTTCATCGCCGGCTACAATGTCAGGCACTGCAGCGAAACCGCCGCCACCACCGCGGACGGGATCACCCGCGCCGCCCTCGACCGCAAGTATTTGAGTCAACTCGGCATCGGCGCGCTGCAAGCGCGAAAACAGTTCCGCGAAAGCGACCCGGCGTTTGAGCGCGACCTCGGAGCGCTGCTCCGGGCCAACCGCTCGTGGCGCAGCTGGTGTGTCCGCAACGCCGCACGCGAGCGCGAACTTCAGACCCAGGAAAAAAGCAGTTTTTTGGTCAGCGTCCCGCCCGCCGGAACTTCCGGCCGCGGCAGTCCGGCGTCGCGCGTCAGGTGATGGCGCACCGTCTCCTCGACGAGATAGCCCCACGGCCGCGAAACCAGAAAATCGACCGCCCGCGCGGCATTGCCGTCCTTGAGCTGGGCGAGGACAAAAAGCACATAGAGCGAATCCGCCGCCGCGATCCGGGCGGCGTTTTCATGCGATCCGGCGACTTCCCGGATTTTGGCCGCCGCCCGCTCGACCAGCGCGGCGGCTTTGGCATCCCCCTCGTACCCGGCGGCCAAAGCGTCGAATTCAACGCCGGACTCCAGCAAGGCAAAGGCGGCGATGTCGGCCAGCCGGGACAGCGTCTTCGCCCCCAGTTTGCGCGAACGGCAAGGCCCCAGCACCGCTTCCGGATCGCTTCGGCGAGCGGGGTCGTAATAATGCAGCGAAACCGTTTCCTTTTCGGGGATCACGGTTTCGCCGAAGAGATCCGGCTGTTCCGCCGGTTCGATTGTTTTTTTGGCCATGATTTCCAGTCGGAACCGGGGTCAAATCCAGCAAACCGGTTCCGGCCTATAGTATAGCAGGGCAAAGCCCCCGCGTCAAGCTCGAAATTCGCGTTTA
>CAZRFG010000276.1:0-4964 GCA_964599205.1 uncultured Victivallaceae bacterium | reverse complement strand
CGTCAGCGGAGTTTCGGGAGGAGCCAGCTGATGGTTTGGCCGAGGTCTTGCATATTGGCGATGGCTTCGAGGTCGGTTTCGGTTTCGCCGGGGTTGCGGCCGATGCCGAAGTTCCAGTAGGTGGAGCCGGGGACGATCATGCCGTTGATGAGGAAGAAGTGGTTGATGGAGTCGAAGGTGTTGACGGCGCCGCCGCGGCGGTTGACGCTGATGGCGGCGCCGACTTTGCGTTTGAAGAGGCGGCCGTTGGCCATGGCGACGTAGCCGGCGCGGTCGATCAGGGCTTTGGCCTCGGTGGTGACGTCGGCGAAGTAGGTGGGCGAGGCGATCAGAATGGCGTCGGCTTCGATCATTTTGCGGATGCAATCGTTGATCGGGTCGTTGGCGATGACGCAGCGTTGGTTTTGTTTTTCGCGGCAGGCCATGCAGGCGCGACAGCCGGAGACGGTGTGGCCGCCGAGCTGGAAGAGTTCGGTCTGGATGCCGTTGGCGGCGATTTCGTTGAGGACGGTGTTGAGCAGAAAGGCGCAGTTTCCGTTGGCCCGGGGACTGCAATTGACGGCAAAAACTTTCATTTTCGGCAGAGCCTCCTTTTTTTTACCATACCACCCGAAGTCGGTTTCCGCAAGCTCTTGAACCTTGATTTGAGCTGAAAAGCGGCGGGGCGAGGAGGAATTGACGGCGATTTCTTGCATCCTGGCCATGGGCAATGTATATTACTGGCTTAACTGCAAAGAGGATCAGGTGATGACGACGCGTTTTTTCAGTTTGCTTTTGCTGCTGGTATGGTTGCCGGCCACAGTTTTGACGGGAGCGGAGAAGATCAATTTTTTCCCGCGTTACAAGATCGCCCGGCTGACTCCGGAGCAGGTGGCGGCCAAAGTGCCGGCGGCGATTGTGGCGGACGACGAAATCTATGAGATGACCGGGAGTCTGCTGTCCGATATGCGGATTTTGAACATGGCCGGCGAAGCGTTGCCGTATTTGGTGGAAAAGATGCAGCGGACCGGCCCGGTGGGGCGGCTGGCGCCGGTCTCGTGCCGGCTCGAAAGCGCGGGTCGCAACGCGGACGGCTCGGTGGTCTATTTGCTGACGCCGGGGCAGTATACCGACAATTTTGCGCGGCTGGAGCTGGTCAGCAATTCGCGCAATTTCGATCGCAAAGTGACGGTCGAGCTGTTGAACAAGGCCGGGCGCAGCTGGCAGACGGTGGCGGCGGACCGCTCGGTTTTCGACTATTCGGGAACCTATGAATTCCGCCGTACCGGCCTCGACTTTCCGCCTACCGGGGCGCGCCAGATCCGGGTGACCATCCGTCCCCTGGGGGCGAAGGATATTTCGCCGGTGGCGCGGCTGCTCGACAACTCGGCGCCGCATAACGAGGATAACGGAGTTCCCGGAGGGCGCGACGGCGAGCTCAATGTCACCGAGCTCGCGCTGTTTCAGAAGGTGCCGGTGGAGAAAACGCTGCCGGTGGTACATGAATTCAAGCCGGAGCTGACCCGCTTTGAGGAGCTTCACGGCGACACGGTGATCGGCCTGGATGCCCGGCGGCGTCCGCTGGAACGATTTGAAATTCAGTCCGACACGCCGGTGTTCATCCGCCGGGTGGTGGTGCTGGCGGGACCGTCGCCGGACAAGCTGCGGCCAGTGCTGGAGGGGAGCATTTCGCGGCTGCTGCCCGACGAACAGCCGATAATCGAGCTGGGCAGTGAAATGCGTTTCAACTTTTACGAAATCCAGATCAAAAACAACAACCTGCCGCCGTTGGCGTCGCCGACGGTGAGCGCGTCGGGTCCGGTGTATCAGCTGGTGCTGCTGCCGTCGGGCGAAGAGACGCTGCGGGTCTATTTCGGGTCCGATGCGCCGGCCCCGGACTACGATGTCAAGCAGTTGCTGCGGCGCTCCGGCAAAACGGTTTACGCGACGCTGGGGCCGCGGCTCAACAACCCGGCGTTCCGGACCGCTCCGGCGGGCTTCGACGCCCGGACGCTGCTGATCGTGCTGGCCGGCGTCTTCATCCTCTCCGCATTGGTTTTGGCGCTGAAGATTTTCCGCCCGTTCAACAAGTGACGGGATTCCGATTTTATCCGGACGGGCATTTGCATTTCGCCGGAAATCCGGTATACTATATCGCATTTGCATCAGCGCTGACCCGATTCGGAATGGAGCGATGGAAAAACCGTATTTGAAACTGGTCCGGGAACTCGAAACCAAAATCGTGGTCGGACAACTGCGCAGCGGCGAAAAACTGCCGTCGCTGCGCTCGCTCGCCGCCGCCACCGCGCTCTCGCTCGACATGGTCCGCCGATCGATGCGCTCGCTCGGCGAGAAAGGCCTGGTCGAAGCCCGGCACGGCGACGGCTTCTATGTCGCTTCCCCCCGCAACCCCGCGGGACCGCTCCGGATCGCGGTTCTTTTTCACTTTCTCTCTCCGGAACAAGGGACCGAGGAAGGGTATTTCTCCGCCGTCGCATTGCGCGGCGTCCAAAAAGAGGCGGAACAAAACGGGGTTACGTTGATCCTCCATTACGCCAACGGCCGGGTTCCCGAGCACGAGCCGGACCGCGCGGTGGAGATCCTCAAATCGGCGCATCAGGACGCCGCCGCGGTGATCATTCTCGGAACCTTTGACATCAACCGCCCCGTGCTTTCCGCCCGGGTGCCGGTGGTCGGGGTGGCGATGGGGGAAAATTACGGCGGGCTGCTGTCGCTGGTTTCGCTCGACGCGATCAGCGCCGCCCGGCTCGCGGCCGACTTTTTTCATCAGGCGGGCATCCGCCGCGTCCGCATTTACGGCGGCGACTGGGGGGACTGTTTGATCCGGGCGCGGGCTTTCGCCGACGGCTGGGACGGAGAGCTCGAATGGATGAAGTCGGAATATCCGGACGACCAGGCCCGCGGCGCGGCGCGGTCACCGGTTGATTATCCCGACGGCATCGGCTACTGGTTCTCCAACGGAACGCTGGCCAACGTTCACGCCCTCCGTTTCAAAGCCCGCTACGGCGCCGCTTTCGCGCTCTGCCGCAAGGTTCTTTCACTCGACGGCAAGTCGTTGATTTCGCTCAATTTCGAGCCGGTCAGCACGATCACGCCGGACTGGGAATTCATCGGCAAGCTCGCGTTGCGCGAGGCTCTGCGCCGGATCCGGGAACCCGGCAGCGGCGCGCTCCGGATCGCCGCCGGCGTCCGCTTGGAAAGCCTGTCCGCCGCCGACCGCATCTGACGCTTCGGCCGCCGGTTCCGCCCTTGCCTCCGCCTTTCGCGCCGTTCCGGCGGCACGGATCGCTTCTCCGCTCAGCCGGGGCGCTCCGGCAAAAAAAATCACGAAATCCTCTCTTTTGCCTTTGTTTTTCTTTGCTTTTACTGTATAATATAGTGTGTTAACAAAGCACACACATACAACACAGTTGACCGGGCATTCAAGTTTGAGGCGGGCCGCGGAATGCGTCGATCTTCCCTCCGGGGAGCGGCCCAAACCTCATTGAGAAGAATTCTTTGAACGGATTTCATATCCCGAAAATATCATCAAGAAAGGAAGATGACGATGAAGAGCCGGACAAATTTCACCCTGATCGAGTTGCTGGTGGTGATCGCGATCATTGCCATCCTGGCGTCGATGCTGCTGCCGTCGCTCAACAAGGCCCGCGAGACCGCCCGGGCGGCCGCCTGCAAAAACAATCTCCGCCAGCAGGGGTTCGGGCTGGTCGCATACACCGGCGATTACGAGGACTTCCTGACCGTCGGCTACGAAACCGCGGTGGGGTGGTACTATGCCAATACCTTCTACCAGATCATGCCCTATCTCGGCGCCGACAAAACCCAGGCCAAAACGCCGAACGTCAGCACGACCAAGTATTACCGCAACAAGATGTTCCAGTGCCCGTCCTCGACCTGGGACACCGCATCGCACAGCATGGCGCTGTCCTACGGCACCAACCGCGCCGTCAGCGACAACTTCTTCGCCTACATCACCAGCACGGCCGACGCGGCCGGAACCACCTTCAAGGGAAAGCTCAAAAAGATCAACCAGGCGGTGCGCCGTCCGTCGCGGACCTTCGGCATCTCCGACTCCAGCCGGGTCAACTTCGCGCCCAACGACACTTACGCGGCCTGGAACAACACCGGGGCGGTCGCGGCGATCGCCGATCTTCAGAGAGACGTCAACGCCGAAGCCCGGCTGCGGCACGGGCTCGCCCTCAACATGGCGTTCTTCGACGGCCACGTCGATGCGCGCAAGGTTTTCGGCCGCAACGGTCAAACCACCGCCGATCCGGAGTTTTACGAACTCTGCACCGGCCAGGTGCCGTAGGACGGAAGCGGAAAAGCTCGGGTTGGTCAAAATAAAGTTGCGGTTGGGTTGATCTAAATGAATGATAACCAGAAAGGAGCATAATGAGAAAGTCGGGACTTGGGTTGTTTTTTGCCCTGATCGCCTGGCTGCTGGCCGGAGCCGATCTTGAGAGCCTGCCGCGGGTTTTCCCCGCCGACACCCCGGTTACCGTCACGGTGACTGTCAATGACCGGAAAATCCTGGATGCGCTGGACCGCAAAGAGCTGAGTGTCCGGCTCAACCACACCATCGGCGAAACCGCCAACGGTACGCGTTCCACCGCCGGCGACCCGATCCGCTTTAAGTGCAAAGACAACCAGCTTTCCTTCCAGACCGCTTTTCCGGGGGAGCAGGAACACACCCTGCGCTTCGTCCTCCCCGCCGCGGGGGAGCGCAAACGTGAACAGGAACTGGGGAAGCTCAGCTTTTTCTCGCTCGCGCCCGAGACTTTCGCGCTTCGTCCCTTCAAGGGCGACCTTCACGCCCACAGCGAAGGCTCCGACGGACGCGGCACGCCGGAAGCGGTGGTCGCCTATGGCCGCAAGGCCGGCTGGGACTTCATGGCGCTGACCGACCACTGGAATTGCGCCCCGGCGCAGCAGGCCAAAGCCAAACATGCCGCGTTTCCCAG
>CAZRFG010000275.1:0-4968 GCA_964599205.1 uncultured Victivallaceae bacterium | reverse complement strand
AAGCGGAGAAATCACCGAACCTTGGGAGCAGGGGGTCGAGAGGGGGCGAACCTTTTTTAAAGGTTTGCCCCCCGGCAAGCCGAAATAATCGGCGGCAAAGCCGCCAGGGGTGCAGGGACATTGTTCCTGCCGGGGGGTAGCAGGGGGCGAGCAGCCCCCGGACCGATCAGACCCGGCAAGGGACATCAAAGCTCGGCGGCTCTCCGCGCAGCAGAGGGCGAGGAGCCCCCGGACCGCTCAGGCCGGCTGGGGAGATCGGTTACATGGTCCAGCTGCCGGTTTCCCATTCCAGGAAACTGTAGAAGATGTTGCCGTTGTAGGACAAATTGAGGATCGGGCGTTTTTTGGTATTATCCACGTGGAAGCAGCAGCGGACGACCGGGAAGGTCGACAGCGCGGCCGAGTAGCGGATTTCCGGGAAGTACGGGTTTTTGCCGGAGCGGATATCGTCTTCCTTGACTTCGTTCCAGCTTTTGGAGCCGTCGGATTTCCAGTAGCAGGGCGACTCGTTGAATTCGTAGAAATAGCTGATGCCTTTGACGTCCGGGTTGGGCAAGCTGCCGTATTTGCCGGTGTTGCCGACGCGGTCGTAGGCCTGTTCGAATTCGGTGCCGATCCAGGAGTTCCACTGCGCCGGCAGGGTGCCGTCACCGTTGGTGTCGCGGGCGCAACGGTAGATCTTGGCGGTGCTGAGATAGGACGGATAGAGGGTCGAAATCCAGGGCGGCATCCGGTCGCTGTAGTCGCCGCGGTACTGCGAAATCGCCAGACCGAACTGGCGCAGCTGGCTGACGCAACTGGTGTCGCGGGCTTTCATGCGGGCCTGGTTGAGGGCGGGCAGCAGCATGCCGGCGAGGATGGCGATGATCGCGATCACCACCAGGAGTTCGATCAGGGTAAAGGGTTTTCGTTTCATATTTGAACCTCCTTGAGTTGTGTGTGTTATTTCCGTCAAAACCGGTGATTGCCGATGGGTCGCGGTCAGGTTTCGACCGCCTCGGCCGGGAGTTCCTTGGTGACCAGGCCGTGCCGGGTTTTTTCCCAATAGAAGGGGTTGGTGAAAAGCTGGATGAAGCCTTTCCACGCGCCCAGCGAAATCATCACCCAGTAGAACGGCATCAGCAGCGCCGCCGGGATCAGGTGGTAGAATTTGCGTTTGCAGCAGGCCAGCACGCCGACTCCGATGAAGAAAAAGTTGCTGAAAAAGAGCACGATCCCGGAGAAGAAGAAAATCTGCGACAGGAGCGACCAGACCGGGCTCTCGGTGGCGCCGACGTAGACCAGCGGCCAGGCCCGGATCACCAGTTTGCCGAGCACGATGCCGGAATAGGTCCGGGGCCCGCTTTCGGGTCCGATCACCAGTTCGGAGACGGTGGCGCCGTGAACGACGCCGTGAAGCAGCAGCGCTCCGTACAGAAGCAAAATCAGCCAGAAAATCACATTGGTCAGCATCATCAGCACGCTGCCGCCGACCGCGAGGTAGCCGCCGAAAGCGCCCCACAAGCCGAGTTTGCGGATCGTCCGCAGCGGATTGCGGTAGTGCACCAGATGGGTCTGGGCGAAGCCCTTGACCCAGCGCGAGCGCTGCCGGAGCCAGTTGCCGGGTTCGGAGTTGGCCTCCTCCCAGGTGGTCGAATCGACCAGCCGGGTCCGGTAGCCGGCTTCGTAAATCCGGATGCCGAGGTCGCAGTCTTCGGTGACGTTGTAGGGATCCCACGGGCCGATTTTGCGGAGGAGCTCGGTGCGGAAGTGGTTGGAGGTGCCCCCCAGCGGCAGCGGCAGCCGGAACAGCTGGAGGCCGGGCAGCATCAGCTCGAAGTTGACCGAGTACTCGACGGTGAAGAGCCGGGTGAGGAGATTGGTTCGGCTGTTGAAGTAATTGAGCTTGGCCTGGACGCAGGCGACGCGTCCCGCGTGATCGCGGCGGAAGACCGCGAGCGCCTTTTTGAGCTGATCGGGCTCGGGGGAGTCCTCGGCGTCGAAGATCACGCAGAATTCGCCGCGCGCGGCGGCCAGCCCGTAGTTGCAGACCCGCGGCTTGGTGCGGGGCAGACTGTCGGGGGCGAGGATGATTTCGCAGTAATCGGGAATGCCGTGCGCCTTGAGCGCGTCGAGGGTTTCGGCGTCGTTGGCTTCGAGCAGCAGTTTGACGTCAAGTTTGTCCTTGGGGTAATCGAGCCGGGCGATGCCGGCAAGGAGTTTGCCGACGATGTTGGCTTCGCGGTAGAGCGGGACCAGCACGGTGTAGACCGGGAGGTCTTCGGACTTGAGCGCATCGAGCTCGGGCTTTTTCACCTTGTCCTCGCCGCAGCCGAAAATGGCGAGGATCGAGGCCGAACCGCGGAACAGCACCGCCGCCGAATAGAGGAAGCCGAGAATCGCCGCCGCGCCGAAGATAAAGAGATCCCAGCGGTATTTGAGCAAAAAGAGCCAGAACAGCGCCAGCAGCAGATAAAAGGCCGCCTGCGCCGGGCTGACCACCTTGCAGGCGCAGCCGTCCGGGTGGGCGGCCGCGAAGGCCTTGGTCAGATAATCATCCGCCGGAGCGGGGGTAATTTTCGCTTTGTCCATGGTTCGGTTGCCTCGGGGTCGGTAAATGTTTCATGCTTATAGGTGGTGACGCGCAAAAAAGGAGATTATTTTATCGTGAAAAACGCAATCAGGCTGTTTTTTTTCGAAATGCGGTGCTATTTTGCACAATATCGACTGACGGACGGCGTCTAACTTTGAAAAAACGGAGTGCGAATGAGAGTAATGCTTTGGTGCCTGACGGTGCTTGCCGCCGTCCGGCTTGCGGCCGCCGGGCCGGTCTGGATCATCAACGCCGACGGCAAAGACGCGCAAATCACCGCGCCCGCGCCGGACGGCATCGTAAGCGCGAATTTTTCGTTTCCCGGCTCAGGCCAGATTTATCTCGAGCAGGAGCGCAAGACCTTCCGTCCCGCGCCCGCCGATTTCACGCGCCGTGAACTGGTCATCGACGCCCGGCTGAAAAAGGGGCTCCCGGTGCGCGGCACCCTTTTCGTCAAGGACAAGGACGGCTACTGGTTCCGCTCCGACCGCGAATTCACCTTGAGCGAAGGCGACTTTCAGACTTATCGCGTCCGGCTCGACCAGCCCGGCCGCAACCTGATTCCGGTCGGCCACGCCGCAAGCTGGAGCGCCGATTACGCGGTCGGCATATTCGCCGCCGGGCTCTCGGTCTTCAGCGATCAGAAAGGCGAAGCCGAGATCGAGTGCCGCAATCTGCGCTACGAAGGCGAACGGGAGATCCCCGCGCTCGCGGTGCGCGACTGGCAGCTGCCGGCGACCGGCGAAAAGTTTAAACAGCTTGAGAGCCGCTTTCAGCTGACCCGCGAATACTTCAACCCCTTTGATCCCGAGCTGATCGCGGTCGATTTCGAGTTCAAAACCCCGGACGGTGAAATCCGCCGCTATCCGGCATTTTACGGCCGCGACTTCCAGCGCAAAAAGCTGCTGGCGCGGGAAATCGTTTCTCCGGTCGGCGCACCCTATTGGGCGTTCCGCTTCACCCCGCCGGCGGCGGGCGATTACGAACTCCGGATCGTGATCGACGACCACACTCCGGGGCATCAAACCAAATACGAATCGCCGTGGCGCAAAGTCAAAGTCGGCGACAACCAGGAGCGCGGTTTCGTCCGGGTATCGCCGAAGCATCCGTCGTTTTTCGAGTTCTCCAACGGCGAATTCTTCTATCCGGTGACGCTCAACATTCACACCAATATCGACTTGCGAAGCGAATACCGCTTTGAACTCGGCCACCTGCCCGACCTCGGGACCTACGACTACGACATGTATTTTGAAGCCTGCGGCAAGGCCGGGATCACCGTGGCCGAAGTCTGGATGGCCTCGTGGACCTGTGCGCTCGAATGGGATTCGGCGCGCGAATTCTACCACGGCGTCGGGCGCTACAACCTCGCCAACGCCTGGAAGCTCGACACCATTCTCGATGCCGCCGGCCGCAACAACCTCTATTTGAATCTGGTGCTCGACAACCACGGCAAAACCGCGATGGACACCGACCAGGAGTGGAACGACAATCCCTACAACTCCAACGCCGAATTCGCGGCCGCCAACGGCGGTTTCCTGCCCGACGCCGGACTCTTTTTCGTCGATGAGACCGCGATCAAGTATGACGCCAAGCGGGCCCGTTACCTCGCCGCCCGCTGGGGCGCCGATCCTCGGGTGATGGTGGTCGAGCTGTGGAGCGAAGTCGACCTGGTCTCCGGTTTCAAGGACCGTTACGCCGAGGGCGCCGCCGCCAAGTGGCACGCCGATGCCGCCGCCCGCTACCGCAAGCAGAGCCAGGCCCGTCACCTGGTGACCACCCACGTCTGCGGCGACTGGCGGCGCAACCTCGAGTACCGCGATATCTTTGAAGTGCCGGAAATCACCCATTGGGCGGGCGACGCCTACCGCAATATCAATATCCACATCGTCGACCAGATGCGCGCTCAGGAGGCCAATATGCGTTTCGACAAGCCGGTCTGGATCACCGAATTCGGGGGTTCGTCGCTCGGCGGCGACGGCGGGCTGATTCTGGGCGACATTCACGGCGGAATCTGGAGTTCGTTCTTCAAGCGCCAGGCGGGGACGCCGTTTTTGTGGTGGCACGATTTCGTCCACATGTTCAATCATTACCAGCACTACCGCGGGTTCGCCGACTTTATCGCGGGGGTCGATCTCCGCGACTGGACGCTGACCATCGGCGAACCCGAGCCGGTGATTTTCGCGCCCGCTTCGCCGCCGACGATGTCTTTTGACGGGCCGATCGACGCGGAGAAATCGCGGGCGGCCGAACTTTCGCTGTGGCGGCGGCCGTATTTGGCCCCCCGGCTGTTCCCGGAAAACCCCGAGAACCGCATCGAAGCCCTTTCCATCGGCAACCGCGACCGGGTTTACGGCTGGGCCTCCGTCCGTTCGGCGATGTACAGCTACCCCAATCAG
>CAZRFG010000274.1:0-4992 GCA_964599205.1 uncultured Victivallaceae bacterium | reverse complement strand
TGCTTGCGGGGCTCCCCTCGACTTGGCTTCCTTTATAATCCCGTCGCGGCCGCCGCCCGCGATCATACCGCGGGCATACCTGAAGAAAGGGCTCGCAAGCGGCGGAAACAGCGCCTCCACCGGTTCGCTGCTGAAGAGGAAGGCATTGTCGTCGAGATTGGTGGCGACCGGAAGATTGCCGCCGTAGCGCTTCCACCCCCAGAAGAAGCGGTGGATGTCCGGCACCGTGGTCGCGCCGGGAACGGCGTCGAGCGCGGCGTCGTAGACGGTCACGGTGACGCTGCCCTTGACCGGGTTGCCCTCGGCGTCGCTGACTTTAAGCTTGATTTCACCCGGCGTGCCGGGGCGGACCTGCGGGGCGGGGACTTCGACGGCGAGCCGGAGGATCTTTTTCTCCGGCGGAACCACGATCTCTTTTGACTCGCGATAGAGTTTGCCGCCGGAGACCAGCACCGCGTCGACGAAGAAATTGGGTTGTCGGTCACGGTCGATTTCAAGCGTCAGCATTTCGGCATGGCCGTTGAAATGGAGCACCCGGAAGTCGGACGCCGCGCCGCCATTGCGGATGAAAACAAAGAACGTCCCCGCCGCGAAACGGCTGTTGAAGAGCAATTTGGCCTGGTCGCCGACCCGGTATTCGATCTTGTCGGTCGAAATTTCGAGCGGGAGTTCGGAGAAAATCCCCTCGTTCGGCAATTTCTCGCCGACCACCCGGACCGGCAGCGTGAAGCTCGCCCGGCTGCCGTCGGCGGCGGTCAGCGTACTCTCGACCGCGTACACCCCACTCTCGGCGATGGCAAAGGGGACAGTGGCGAAATCGCTCTTGCCGTCGGTCGCCAGCTCCAGCGTCCGCAGCGCCGGTTCCTGGCGCTTGACGATGCCGCTTTCGAGCACCTGGCGGCAGATCCGGACTTCGCCGCGCCCGGCGACCGGCTTGCCGTCGGGAGTGCGGGCGGCGACCTTGAGGTGAATGGTGTCGCCGGGGGCGAAAAAGCCGCCCGGAGTATAGCTGTAGACCCGGAACGGTTTCGCCGCCACGATCACATTGGCGACCGCGTTGACCGGCTTGCGCGCGCTGTCGGTGACAGTCGCCTCGATCCGCAGCTCGGCGTCGCTCTCACCGTAACGGGCGGCGAGCGTGGCGGTGTCGATCCGGACCTGGTACTTGCCCTCGGCGTCGGTTCGGCCCTCGGCCTGGAGCAGGAGTTCGCGCGGTTGCCCCCCGCGCGGCATTTCGCCGAAATTCCACGCCGTCGAACAGCGCCAGTACCAGTCGCCGTAGAGCCAGCGCCAGGGGCCGTAGAAGAAGGGCGCGTTGTAATGGGCGCTCCGGGTCACGCTGACCTTGACCGCCGCGTCGGCGACCGGCCCGCCGAAGTAGTAATTGGCGCGGACCGTGCACTCGACCGCGCTCCCGGCCTTGACCGGGGCGTCGGGAGTGTCAAGCGTGACCTTGTACTCGGGCTTGACGAATTCCTCGACCCGGAACAACGCGCTGCCGTAGCTCAAATGGCCGTCGCGCACCAGGACGCGGTACACCCCGAGCTCGGCGTCGGGGCCGGTGGCGAAGCTAACCGCGAAGCTGCCGAAACTGGTGGTGGTGAAACTCTGATCCAGCACCTTGGTCCCGCGCGGCGAACGGATTTCGACTTGCAGTTTGCGGTAGGCGCAATCCTTCTCCGGATCCAGTACCGCGTAGCCGATTTTACGCAGATAACACTCGAGTTCGACGGTGTCGCCGGGGCGGTAGATCGGGCGGTCGGCGATGAGATAGGCGGCCGTCCGCGAATTCTCGCGCTCGGTGGCTCCCGGATAGAGGAACTGCTCGCTCCAGGCGACGGTTTTGCCGTCGGCGGAACGGACTAGCGTCCAGTCGCGGCCGTGGTCGCGGACCGGAATCACCGCCTGGCCAAAGCCGTTGCTGAGGGCGCTTCCCTCGAGCCAGCGCGAACGCACCTTGCCGCCGAACTTGGCAAGTTCCTCGGGGGTGGTGGCGTAGCGCTGTTCCAGCCGGTAGGTGGTGACCCGCGCCCCCTCGACCGGATTCCCGGTGACGGCGTCGGTGACAAAAAATTGACTCACCCCCGGCGCGGGCTGCGACCAGAAGCCGAAGCCGTTGACCGCAAAAAGAATCTGGGCCCGGTTGCCGTTTTCAACCTTGGCGGTGAGGAGATAAAAGCCGCTTTCGAGGGCGGGAAGTTCGGCCTGGCCCTTGCGGTCGGCGTGGCCGGGGGCGGGATCGAGCGTCCGGCACCAGGCGCGGTCGGGCTTGCCGTTTTTGGCATTGAGCATGGTGATCGCGTCGGCGGCAAAATTCTCGACCAGCTCGGGTTCGCCGTCTTTGCGGGGCCGCAGAATCGCTTCGCGCCACTCCTGCCACAGCGCGTCGAAATTAATCGGCCGCAGCTCGAAATCGACCGCTTCGGCATTGCGAAACTGGAAATCGACCGCCATTTTTTCGCCGACCGCAAAGGGCCCGCGCGGCTCAAAGCGGAGAAGCGGCGCGGTCAACTGGCGGTAGCGCTGATTGATGGCGTCATTGCTGCCGTCGAGCTTGCGGTAACGCTCCAGCAGCTCCGCCGCGCGATCGAACTGGGCGCGCTGGCTGCGGAAAGCGGCGAGCCGGTCGAGCACTGCGAGATCATCGGGGTGGCGCTCGAGGAAATCCTGATAAATTTTGAGCGGATTGACCTCGTCGGCGAGGTTGAAGCGGTGCATCCCGTCGACCATCCGGGCAAGCGTTTCCCGGTCGTCGAGGGCGCGGATCGACTCTTCGCCGCCGGGAAGCACGGTGCGGTCGGCCCAGTCCTGGTAATTGAGGGTGGAGAGCCCGATTTCGCCGTCGAGGAAGTCGGCCCAGGCGAGCACCGCGCGCTCGTCCCCGGCCAATCCGGCGTCGGTCAGCGCCCGGCGGTAGCGTTCGCCGTCGTTCTGAGCCGCCGCGAAGCTCGCCGTGAGGTCATAGATCACCGGCTTGCCGTCGTCCCCGACCGGCGCGCCGGCGATATAGGGCCCGGTCGGGTAGTTGAGCTCGGGATCACGCGCGAGATCGGTCTTTTGCTGGAGCCGCCAGCTCATGCCCCCCGCGCGGTTGCGGAGCACCAAATCGGCGAGCGAGCGAAAGAATTGCTGCTTTTCCGCATCCGGCGGCAGCTTCGCCACTGCCGGCAGCGCCGCGACGAAGCGCCGCAACAGCGCAACCCGGTCGAGTTCCTGGCTGTCGAAGGTCTCGCTGTTGCCGCGGTCGCCCCGGCCGCGAATGAAGCTGCCGTTGACGATCCGGCCGTAAGCGGGGACAGCGAGATTTTCCGCCGCCGAGAGAATGGCGGGTGAATCGGGATAAGCGGTCAACGCATCGTTGAGCAGCGCATCGAATTCGCGCTCGTTGCCGAGTTCAAAAAGCGACTGTGCGGTGTTGCCAAAAAGCACACCCAGCGGCATCCGGTCGGTCCGCTCGGGCTTGCGGGTCAGGAGTTCGCGGCCGAGCTTGGCGGCGTCTTGGTAGTTGCCGGCGCTGAAGAGTTTCTCAAAATCGGCGTATTTATGATCCCAGATCGCGCGGTCCAGCGCCGCCAGCGGCAGCACGGCCGCCAGCAGCAGCCAAAGGGCGAAAAAAACTCGCATAGACACCTCCCGGAAAAACTGTGACTTGAGGCGACCGCAAGTCCGCGCGCAGCTTCCCGCGCCGCAATCGCCTCTTTATGAGTACCTCTAAAAATTGGCTTGAGCTGAAAAATAGTGAATTGCGGTTCGGAGCCGTAATTTTGCAAGTGGCCGGCTACCAGAGGTAACCAGCCGCGCGCAAAGTCACGGATACGAACACAAGGCGCATTTTTCAGCCAAGTGCTCCAATTTTCAGAGGTACTCTTATGGAATATAAAGGCCGGGGCGGCAAATTGCCAATCCATTTGCCGTTTTTTTCCATTGCCGCGGGAAAAACAGCGTTCCGGCTGTATTTTTTTTACAATTTTCACGGTTGATCCCCTTGACGAATCGCTCTTTACGGCGTATTTTTGTTAGAACCGCATAAGGGCTTTGTGAAATGATGACTCCGACGTTTGCGCTGATGATCGACGGCAAGGCGTACCGGCCGAAAATCCACTTCCTTCACCGCCGCTTTTTCTATGGCGAGGGCGACAATCTCCACACCCACCCCGAATATCACTTCATCCTGATTTCCGCCGGGCAGTGCGAATTTCTATTGGCAAACCGTCCTCCAATCCGCTGCCAGCGCAACAGTTTGATTGCGATCAACCCCAATCTGCCGCACACCTTCCGCACCGAAATGCTGCGCGGGGTGGAGCACACCTGTGTGATTTTCGCGCTGGCCGATGCGGAGGGGAATTTATGCACCAAACCGCTGCAATCGTTCTTCAACGCCAATTCGGCCAAGGGCTATTTTATCGAAAACCTGACCGAAGCGGAGGCGGAGAGTTTCTTTCAGCAGGTGCTGCTGGCGGCGGATCTGCGCAATTCCGGCAATGAGTTTGCCGCTGACGCGGCGCTTTGCGAGTTGTTGACGATGGGGATGCGGCTGTCGCTCAAAACGGAGTTTCAGCTGGAACCGCGGACCGGGCGGCAGGAGAAGCTGGCGGCGGCGGTGCGGACGATTGTGGAGGAGAAGCTCAACGAGAACACCTTGTCGCTCGGCAAGATTGCCAAGCAATTGCAGTTGCACCCCAATTATCTCAACAAGATCTTCACCGAATCGGAGAAGCGGCCGATCGGTGAATTTATTTTGCATCGGCGGTTGTTGCGGGCGCAGCAGCTGCTGGTGAGCACGCGCCGGATCAAGGATGTGGCGGGACTGTGCGGATTTTCCACCCAGAATTACTTTACCCGGATTTTCCGTCAGCGCTTCGGATGTACGCCGAGCGAGTACCGCGCCGCGCCGCCGCGCAAGAAGCCGCATGAGGAGTGAGACCGGTCAAGGGCAGTGCCCTTGCGCGGAGTCAAGAGGGCGCGGAGCCCTCTTGTGGAGTGTGAGGCAAC
>CAZRFG010000273.1:0-4998 GCA_964599205.1 uncultured Victivallaceae bacterium | reverse complement strand
CCGGGGTGCTGCTGATCGTGCTGGTTTCGACTTTGCTGGCGGTGCTGGGCATGGCCGGCGGCGGGGTGATTTTCCGGGGACTGGGCGCGAGCGGGGAGACGCTGGTTCAGGTACACGGTTATATGGACATCTGGTTTCTCGGGTGCGTGACGGCGTCGTTGTCGATGGCGGGGAACAATCTCCTGATTGCGGCGGGGGATTCGCGGGGGGCGAGTGCGATGATGGTGCTGGGGCTGACCGTCAATTCGTTGCTCGACCCGGTGATGATTTTCGGCTGGCTCGGCTGTCCGGCGATGGGGATTCGGGGGGCGGCGCTGGCGACGGTGATTTCGCAGTTGATCGCGGCGCTGGCGGTGCTGGTGATGTTGAGCCGCAAGCACCGGCTGCTGCGGTTCGGCTGGATTCCCTGGCGGCAGCTCAAAGAAGCGTGGGGAGTGATCGTCCGCTTCGCAATTCCCGCCGTGATCGGGATGTTGATGATGCCGGTGGGTTCGACGGTGATCACCTGGATCACCGCCCGTTTCGGCGACACCGCGGTGGCGGCGGCGGCAGCGGCGGGGCGGCTGGAGATGGTGGCGTTCGTTTTCCCGATGGCGCTCGGGATTTCGCTTTTGCCGATGATCGGGCAGAATTACGGGGCGCGGCTCTACAGCCGGATTCGCGACTGCCGGCGGTTTGCGATGCGCTTTGCGCTGGGGTTTCTGCTGGTGATGGCGGTGATCTACTACTGCTTTGCCGAGCTTCTGGTCCGGCAGTTTTCACCCGATCCCGAGGTGCAGAAGGTGATGGCGCTGGCAATGCGGATCATCCCGTGGGGGTTCGGGATGATCGAGGTGCACCGTTTCGCCGGGTTCTTTTACACCGGCTGCGGCCGTCCGGCGGTGTCGGCGTGGCTCAACGCGCTGCGGATCCTGGGACTGATGGTCCCCTTTTCGCTGCTGGCGCTGTGGGCGGAATCGTTGCCGGGGCTGTTCTTCGCCCGGTTGGCGGCGGATGTGGCGGCGGGGACGGTCGGATTGATCCTCGCCCGCCGGATGGTGGCGCGTTTGCCGGAGGACGGCGAACCGCCGCCGGTCCGTCCGGCATTTTCGCTCCGGAGCCGGTTTTTTCCCAACCGGCTCGGCTCAGTCGCGGTCGCCGGGAGCGACGTCGACGGTCGCAACGGCGCTCTTTGAGCCGTGCATGATCTTTTTGTGGACAAAAACGTAGGCGACCAGGATCACCGCGGCGGCGAGCACCAGCCAGATGGTGTGTTCGGAGATCATTTTCTTGCCGCGTTCGACCATTTCAACGTAGCTCATATCGCCGGTCAGGTGGCCAAGCCAGGCGCCGACCGCGGTCAGGATGACCACCCAGATGCCGGCGCCCGCGCCGGTGAAAATGGTGAAGCGCTTGAGGTTCATTTTGGCCAGGCCGGCCGGAATCGAGATCAGCTGGCGGATCGCCGGAAGCAAGCGGCAGACAAAGGTGATCACTTCGCCGTATTCGCGGAACAGCTCCTCGGCGCGGTTGAGGGTCTTTTCGTCGAGGAAGAAATATTTCCCGTACTTGTAAAGCGCGGCCCGGCCGAGGCTGACCGCGAGATAGTAGTTGATGAACGCCCCCGCCAGCGAACCGGCCAATCCGGAGAGGATCGCCAGCGTGAAGTCGACGGTGAAGTTCCCGGTGGTGAGTTCACCGCGCCAGGCCAGGAAGCCGGCCGGAATCATCACCACTTCGCTCGGAAACGGAATGAACGAACTCTCGATGGTCATGAAAACGAAAATCAACAAAAAGCCCCAGACGTGGGCGTAGGCGGCGAAGGCCTCAATGTGGCCGGCAATGGTCTCTGTCATGGTTTGGTCTCCTTGGTAGCGGCCTCCTGCTGATTTTCAGCAGTCCGAAGGCTCATTTTTTTATTTTTACGATTGCGATGTGATATGATCAGAACTTTGATGCCCCAGTAAGTCAGAGGGGTCATCAGCAGCGTCAGCAGTGCGCCGCCGACGAAGAACGCCGCCAGCAGTTCGCCACCGAGACCTAGCAAAGCTTCGTAATTTTGATGCTTGAGGACGCCGCCCAGCGCCGACTTGATCTCCTGGTAGGAGATGCTGCCGCCGATCAGGCGGTTGCCGACGAAACACTGGACCGGGTAGATGATGAAAATGGTGAAGTGATTGGTTAGAAACGTTCCCACCACCGCCCCGATTTTGCTGCCCTTGAGAACCAGCGCGGTCGGCACCGAGCACAGGAGCTGGAACCCGAAGGGAATCAGACAGCCGTAGAACATGCCGATCGCCCAGCCCCGGGCGATGTATTCCGGAGTGGCCTTTTCGCGGACGATCTTGCCGTAGAGCGAGATCATTTTCCGTTTCAGAACATTTTTTTTGAACAATTCTTTTCTCCCTGCTCAGTTTGGGCCGCATTCGAGCGCCTGAACCGTCTGCGCCCGCTCGACGATGTTGTCGATGTAGTGTGAGACTTTGACGAATTCAGTGAGCATTTCGATGTAGAACATGGAACTCACGGGGACGCATTTGCCGTGGCTCAGGCGGCGGATGTGGTTGAGCTCGAATTCGCGCGCCCGTTCGACGATTTTGCCGGCCAGTTTTTCGGCCCGGGCTCGGACGGCGTCGTCACGTTTCTCCAGCAGCGCGAGACCGCATTCGGCCTGTTCGCGCAGCAGCGCGTGGAGTTCGCTGAGTTCCTCCCGGGCGGTCGAACTCAGTTCGCTTTTGCTCTCCTTGAGCTCGCGGAACTGGGTCAGGATGGTTTCGGCGTGGTCGGCGATCCGCTCCGCGTCGTTGGTGCAATGGATCAGCACCGGCACCGCATTGGCCTGCGAAGCGATCAGCTCGCGGCGCATCAGCTGCGACAGATAGTCGGTGATCTCCTGCTGGAATTGATCGATCCGTTCCTCTTTGCCGGCCAGCCGTTTTTCCCGCTTGGCCATCGCGTCATTGCCGTCGCCGTAGCTGCAGAAGGCGGCGTCGGTCAGTTTCCACGCTTTGCGGAACATCACCTTGAGGGTGGCGGCCACCTGGGAGAGGGCGAAGGCCGGAGTGTCGAGCAGCAGGGGCTCGAGGCGCTGGAAACGGATTTTCGGCTTGGCAACCGGAATGATTTTTTCACAGAGATGGGCGAAGGCCGGGATGAACGGCACCAGGATCAGCGTGGTGACCACGTTGAAGAAAGTGTGGGCGTTGGCGATGTGGCGCGGCAGGTCGCCGCCGCCGCTCGCCCAGTTGACCAAAGCGAAGAAGATCGGCGTCTGGCTTTCGCCGACCCGGAACCAGAAGGTCGAAACCATGATCAATACCCCGATCACGTTGAACAGGGTATGGGCCAGCGCCGCCTGCTTGGCGATCCGGTTGGCGGTCAGCGCCGCCAGCTGGGCGGTGACGGTGGTGCCGATGTTGGAGCCGAGCACCAGCGCCACCGCGGTGTAGATGTTGATCAAACCGCTGGCGCCGAGGGCGATGATGATCCCGGTGCAGGCCGACGAGCTCTGGATGATCAAGGTGGCCAGCATGCCGATGCCGATCGCCCCGATGAGCGGCCCCGGCGGAATCCAGCCGGCCACCGGTGCGCAGTCAAAGGTGCTGAACGCCGAGATGAACGCCGGATTGCCGGAGACGGTCTTTAGTTCGTCGCTCATCATGATCATGCCGAGGAAGAGGAAGCCCAGCCCGAGGATGGTTTCGCCCCAGCCCTGGACCGCGTTTTTCGGCACGAACTCAAGCAGCAGCCCGATAATGATCGCGGGCATCACGATCCAGCCGATGTCAAAAGCGACCAGCTGGGCGGTGATGGTGGTCCCGATGTTGGCCCCGAAGATGATCCCGATCGACTGGACCAGCGTCAGCAGTCCGGCGTTGATGAAGCCGATCACCATCACGGTGCTGGCGCTGGAGGACTGGATGACCGCGGTCACCACCGTTCCCGACAGGATCGCCACGAAGCGGTTGGCGGAGAAGAAGCGCAGCACCGAGCGCATTTTTTCACCGGCGACTTTGTGAAGTCCGTCGCTCATCAACTTCATCCCGAAGATGAAAATGGCCAGACCTCCGAATACATTGAGCAAGAGCGTCGTCATCAGATTTTGTTACCTCCTCGAGGTGGTAAAGTATGGGTTCATAAAGAAAATCATGCGGCCGCGGCGGCGGCGGGGAAATGGAACAGCGCAAAAGGTCGCGGCAACAAAGGCCGCGACTTCAAACCGCGCGAACCGGTCCGGCGCGAACCGGAATCACCCGGCGCGAAATGATGCAGAAGCCGGCGGCCGCGGCGGCGACCCCGGGGCGCGACGTGATCGAAACGGCGGAAAAGCAGAACGAAAAACGGCAAAAAAAGTCCGGCATCGAAATCGGCCGGATTTGCAGCAAAGGTATGGTTTGATTTTTGCCGGACAGACGGATGACCGCTTGCGTCCGGCCGCGCTGGCGCGAGACGTCGAGCTCTGAGCTTTGGGTATCGACACAGACTTCGCCGGAACAACCGATCGTCGCGGCGAACGGCGTCGCGTGACCGCGGTCAAAGGAACTCCAGGACGCGGCGGCAAAGAGCAGCAACAGCATGACCGCGGCCGCGCCGAACGGCGCGAGCGGAAGTTTTTTCAGCATCAATTGTAACGCGGTTGCGGTTTTCAAAGGCCGTTCTCCGGGATGATTCGGTAGTCTTACTATACCACCGGGACGGCCCGATTACAAATCAACGGCTTTTTTTTTCGCTCAGGAGACCCGGCCGGGATTCCGGTGATGGCTTTGGCGTTGGATTCGGATGACGCTTCTGCCCGGGGTTGAATCGGGGCGCGCAAGCTGCCCCGGATCGCGAGGCGGGCGACCGTCGCCCTCGGAATGCCTCGCCGGTCGCTGGCGCTCTCTCGGCTCGGGGCGCGTAAGCTGCCCCGGATCGCGAGGCGGGGCGACCGTCGAGCAGGGGTCCAGGGCCACCCGGCCCTGGCGGGGGTTTCCAAAGGGCGCGGAGCCCTTTGGCGGAGGCCGAGGCGGAGCCTCGAGT
>CAZRFG010000272.1:0-5004 GCA_964599205.1 uncultured Victivallaceae bacterium | reverse complement strand
TGCGGAAAAACCTCCGCTTCCGGATCGTTCCCGAAATTACTTTTGCAATCGGCTCTATAGAAATAGCATTCTGTCGGAAAAGATGCAAGCGTTCGGGGAAAATAAGGTGAAAAATATTCGACTGAATATCGGGTTTTCGTTCAAATTAAGCTTCTTTGCAGCCGAGTCCCGTGCGGTACTCGCCGGGGGATTGGCGGTAGTATTTTCGGAAAGCGCGGCTGAAGTGGGCGGGGTCGAAGAAGCCCCAGGCGGCGGCGATTTCTTTGAGGGGGAGGGGGCTGCCGGCGAGCGCTTCGGCCGCGCCGCCGAGGCGGTACTGGAGTTCGTAGGTGCCAAAGGACAGGCCGAATTCGGCTTTGAAGAGATGCCGGAACCGGCTCGTTCCCAGACCGCAGGCTGCCGCCGCTTCGGCGAGCGGCACCGCTTGACCGGCGCGGCGGTGAAGGAGCTCCAGCGCGCGGTCGAGGCGGTGGCCCTGCGGCGCGACCGCCGGGAGCTCAAGCTTTTCGTCGAGCTCAAGGAAAAAGCCGACGATGCGGTGCCAGATCCGGGCCGGTTGCGGCGGATCGGCGGCCAGCAGGGCTTCGAGTTCATTCCGGAAATCTTCCGCCATCGGTTGCAGCCGGGGGGTATTCAAATACGCCATCCGCGCTCCCGGTTCGAGCCGGATGAGCTGCCGCAGCCGGTTGCCGCCGTCAAGCAGCGGGCGCAGCAACTCCTCTTCGGCGATGCTGAGGAGGAGAATGTCGAGCTCTTCGCAAATCAGCGTGCCGTGGGGCTCCCACGGGGCAATGAGGTAGATCGCCGGGGCGGCGAGGTCACAGCTCCGCCCCCGGATCGAACTACGCAACCGCCCCCGGCGCAGCAAGCCCAGATGGAGCGCCCGGTGCATGTCGAGCCGCGACGGCGTTTTGGTGACGCCGGGATGGCGGCTCACCAGCACGTCAAAGGGTTTCCGCGTATTCAAGCGGAAATCAAATTTTTGAATCGCCTCTTTTTGCATTGAAAGCCAATTTTTACAATCATTCTGAAATAATATACAATAGCTTACCTCTTTCAAAAAAACAAATTATACTCTATACTATAGATAAACCGGAAAGGACTTTCGATGAAACACCAACTTGCTCTGATCGGCTGCGGCGGCATGGCCCGCGGTCACGTGTCGCGATTGGAAACGCTTTTTGACCGGCTCGAAGTCACCGCGGTGGTCGACCGCGACCTCGAGCGCGCCGAGGCGGTCGCCGCCTTGCTGCCGAAACGGCCGGTGGTCTCGACCCGGCTCGGCGACGCGCTCGCGGTCTGCGACGCGGTGCTGCTGGCGCTGCCGCACCACCTTCACTGTCAATACACCCTCGACTGCCTCGAGGCGGGCAAACACGTGCTGGCCGAGAAACCCCTCGGCAACAGCGAAGCCGAATGCCGCGCGATGATCGAAGCCGCGCGCCGCAACCGGCGGACCCTGATGGTCGCTTATTGCATGCGTTTTCACCCGCTGGTGGTCAAAATGAAGGAGCTGATCGCGGCGAAGACCTACGGCGCGACCTTTCAGCTCTCGATCTGGACCGAGCAGTACACCGAGTACGAGCCCGGCCACTGGACCCGGCGGGCGGATCAGCTCGGCGGCGGTCAGCTCTTCAGCCACGGCTGCCACTACATCGACCTGATGCTGTGGATGATGGGGGAACCCCTCAGCGGCTCCCATATCGGCACCAATCTCGGCACTCCGTGGATGGAGCGCGAAGGCACCAGCAACGTCAGCATCAAGTTCGCCAGCGGGGCCTGCGGTTACCACTTCGGCACCTGGGGCGCGCGGGGGACCAAACTCGGTTACTCGTTTCTGGCGCACTGTGAACAGGGGATGCTGGAGATCGATTACGCCAAAGGGCAGTTGCTGCTCCACCGCGGCCTGGACCGGCACGTCCCCGGCGTCGAGGCGGCGAGCCACCCGGTCGAAGTCCTCCTCGAAGCCCCCGGCGTCAAGCCGACCGCGATCGAGATGGCCCACTTCCTCGACTGCGTCGAAACCGGCGCGATCCCGCTGACCGACGCGGAGTCGAGCCTCGAAGGCTTGCAGGTGATCTGGAAGCTTTACCAGGCCGAGGAGGAAAACAACCTCGCCGACCTCGCGGGAGTGCTCCGCAACTTCAAGTGAGCCCGCGTTTACTGCAACAGCCGGTCGAGCTCGACGCCGGGGTAATAGCGGTTGGCGGGGAGGAGGTTTTTCCCGACCACGAATTCGGGATGTTCTTCAAAGGGATCGAGGCGGTTGCGGCGGCGCTCCTCGAGGTGGGCCTGTAGAAAACGCCGCCACGTCGCGCGGCTGTCGCGGCGGTTCTCGTCCATGATGCAGGCGGCGGCGGAGTAGCCGAGCGCCATTCCGGCGTCGCCGGCTTTGCGATACGCCGCCTCGGCTTTGACCGGGTTGTTATAGCGTTCGCAGAGCTGGCCCAGCAAATACCACGCCGGGCCGAAGTTGGCGTCGCAGGCCGGTTTCAGGCGCGTTTCCCACTCCGCGAGCTTGATGTTGAGATTGGTCTGTTTCGAGGCGTATTGTGTGAGGTAGTACGAGGCGAGCGGCCATGCCGTGGGGTCAAGCGAGGAGAGAAACTTCACCCCGCGCTCTTTGCGGACGTTCCAGATCACCGCGGCCACCGTCCGGTCCGGGGTGACCAGATACAGCGTCCCGATCAGGAATTTTGCTTCCGGCAGACCGGCTTCGGCGGCCTCCTCAATCAGGGCGTAACCGTCGATCGCATCATCCCACGCGGGTTGGGTCGGCAATAGATTGGGAAATTTCATCCGGCTGAAGAAACCGTCCATCAGCCGCCAGCGGATTCGGACCGTTCCGGTCCACGCCTCGAAATACGGTGACAGCAGCAAGAGGCCGCGCAGATACTTCGCCTCGGGCTCGTCGGCGGGCGGGAGCCGGTTCAGCGCCGCGCCGTAATTGGCGGCGAGAAAATCCCGGCTCCACGCCTGAAGCGGATTGGCTGCGAGGTATTTGAGGAGATAATAACGCGGATTGCGATGGAGCCGGAGTTCGGTCTCCGGAGTGAGCGAGGCTGGGGAGAGGAGGCCGAGCCGGGCCTCGGTCGCCAGCGCCTCCACCAGCGCGAGGTCGTCGCCCCGCTCCGCGCCTTGGCGAAAGGCCTCCAGCGCGCGGCCGAGGTACTCGGTGCGTCGCTTCGGAGCGAAAACGATCTGCTGCCGCCAGAAATCCCCGTAACGATAAAAGGCCAGCGGATAATCGGCGGCCATCATCAGCTTGAGCCGCCAGAAATAGCGGGCGTCGAGCGGCCCGCCCAACGGCATGCCGAGCGTCGAAACCGGAAACGGATTGGTTCTCAAGATGCTGAGATTTTTGTCGCCCCAGAAAGGGGGATAGGCTTCAACCGTGATTTTCGGGATTTCCTCCGGGAACAGCAATTTTTTGCGTGCCCGGGGCAGGGGTTCTCCGGACTTGGTGTGGTCGAGCATCGGTCCGCCGTAGCGTCGCAGGAAATCGCTTGGAAATGATGACTGCGAGGCGTCGCGGCAGTCCTGATTGAGTTTCAGGAGGTCTTCTTCGAGGAAGATTTCGTGTGGCGACTGCGCCCAGCTGAGGAGGAACATGGTGGACTGGGCATCGTCCTCGTACCCGTTGTTGACCGCCAGCCGGAAATATTTCCGCGACTTGTCCGGGTCGCGGCGGACGCCGACGCCGTAGGCATAGCAGATGCCGAGTTCGTAATCGGCGAAGACGTGGCCGTCTTTTGAGGCTTTTTGGAGGAGGTCGATCGCCTTCGGCAGCGGTTCGTCGCTTTTGCCGCGAAGAATCCGCATCGCGGCGGCGTATTCCGCGTCGCAGTTTTTGCCGCTCTGCCATTTGCGGAACATCCGGTGTCCGGTGTCGCCGTAGAGGCCGTAGGGATAGAGCTGGTAATCCAGCTTGGAGAGCTTGAGGAGGTCGACGAACTCGCCGAAGCGGTAAAAAGTCGGGTTGGAGATTTCCAGATACGGCCGGATGTTGCGATTGACGTCGTCCACCGAGAGATTGATGGAGTTGATGTCGAAGCCCTGCCCCTTGGGCCACTTCAGCGGCTGGATGAAGCAGATGCCGCCATTGACCAGGACGGTGATGACTTTGGTCTCGGTGTCGAAGATGATCCGGAAGCGATTCCAGCTGTACTCTGAAATCGGCAGCTGGCTGTTGGTTATGAAAAGATCGCCGAGGGGATCGCGGCAGGCCTCGTTGTAAAAAATCGGATGAGGCAAGGTGACGATGCCGTCCACCCGGGCGAGGTCGCCGCCGGTGGAAACAAAGGAGCTGAATCCGAGAATCAGCTCGAATTTGGCTTTCGGATCCCGCTGCATGGCGGGGAACTTGCGGACGGCGAAATCCACCGCGACAAAGCGCATCCGGTAGCGTTTGGACGGCGGTACGACGCTCTCCAGCGGGTAATATTGCCGTCTGATCCGGCAGACGTCGCACTGGCAGGAGCGGCTGGTGTGGAATGACAATTCCCCTGCCCGGATCTGATCCCGGGCGAAATAGAGCTTCTGATATGCCGACGATACCGCAAAGCGGTAGACCGTGCCGCCGGGGGTGTCGAATTTGCGCTCGACCATCCCCGATTTATTTTCCCAGAATCCGGGATAGCTCTGAAGCTCTTTGTCTTTGTCCTTGACCTTCGCCATCGCGCCGTCGTCCGTCGCCGGAGCGGGGAGAAAGATAAATCCGCCGAGCAGCAGCGAAACGAGGCATTTGAAACGATGGCGGTTCATGGCGGTCCTCCCGGTTACGGCAGCACTTGCTGGAAGTCAAAGGCGGGGTAATAGAGATTGGGCGGTATCCGCCACCTTGCGCAGTGCACGGTGACGTTTTCGTCGAAAGGATCAAGACGGCTCCGGCGGCGCTCCTCAAGGTGAAGCTTCAAAAAACGCTGCCACATCGCCCGGCTGTCGCGGCTGCCCTCGTCCATCATGCAGGCGGCAGTGGAATACCCGAGATTCATTCCGGCGTCG
>CAZRFG010000271.1:0-5034 GCA_964599205.1 uncultured Victivallaceae bacterium | reverse complement strand
CGTCCGGCGAGGATGCGAAAGGCGCGTTCGAGGGGTGAAATTTCCCGCTTCATGGTCTCACCCGATAAAAACTGACCGCGCCGCGGGTGTCGGCAAGCAGTTTTTCCCAGTCAAGCAGGCCTGGATCATTCACCCGGGTTGCCAGCAGAGCGTAATCCAGCGGAGTTCCGTTGGGCCGATAATCGTAAAGCAAGAGAGCGTTGAGCTTGATCCACGGGAAAACCCTGAGCGGCCGGGCAATCGCCGCCATCGCCGCTTCCGGCACTGGACGGATGAGTGCGATTACGGCTTCGCCGGCCGCCGGAGCGGTGCGGATTTCCTCAAGGCGGAAGAGTTCGCCGGGCAGGCCGTCGAGTTTCTGAGGCTTTCCGGCAAACGGCAACTTTAGCGCCACTTCGGCGCCATTGCGATCGGTGCCGTTGAGCCCGCCCGCACTTTTGAGCATTAGGAGTTCCCGTTCCGGTCCGCGATAGAGCAGCCGGTCGACGAAATCCTTGCCGGCGTCCGGCCGGTTGTTCCAGCCGAACGGATTGGCGTCAGTCGCGACATGGACAACCAGCCGTTGCGGCGGTTCGGACCTGGCCGCCTCAAAGAGCGCGTAATAGTCGGTTGTCCGCCAGTTGGGGAGGTTGTCCCAGTAACTCCAGAGCAGCATGGCGGCGAAAAGCACAGCGAAGAATCGCCGTTTGGACAGTTCCGGCAGCGTCGGCGCGGTGCCGGCAAGCACCGCCCAGGTCGCGATTGTCGCAAGATAAGCACGCGGCGGTCCGCCGTAAGTCAAGGGCGCGGCGAGCAGCGGAAAGACGCCGGTAACAAAAAGTGCGAGCGCATACCAGCGGCAACACCAATATCCGGCGGCGAGGGCAAAGAGGAAGGCGAGAGGATAGACGCCGAGTTGATTGAGCACCACTGTCAGCCAGTTCAAATATGCCGCCGTCGAGCTGAACGGCATGCCCCAAGCCTGTCCGGCCCGGAATTGTTCGAAGTTGAGCGAATACCAGAGGAGCGCAAAAAGTCCCGGCGTGATTCCTGCGGCGAGGTCGCGGTAACGTTTTTGCCGGATCAGCGCCGCCGCCAGCACCGCCCCGGCGGGGAGCAAAGTCAGGATCGAAGTCGAAAGCGTCAGCATCGACCCGATCGCACCGGTCGCGATGGCGAAATAAGCGCCGGTCCGGTGCTTCCCGCGCCACAGCCACAGTGCGCCGATGCCGAATACGAGGAGCAGCAAAAGTTGCAGCGAATATCCCCGCGCAAGCTGGGAGTAGACCGCGAGCGGAGCCGACAACGCAATCACCGCCATCGTCCACAGCGCGGCGCGGCGGCGGCAACTGACCAGCCAGGCGAGATACCCTGCCGCCGGGATTGACAGCACCCCGGCGAGCCAGGCGCCGAGCCGGATCGACACGCTGTTTTCGCCGATCGCGGTGAGTTTGACCAGCAGCGAATTGAGGGGGTGATTGTTGGGCAGACTCAAATCGGTGAAGATCGTTCCGAGGCTTTTTGACGCGTAAAATTCGAGCGTCCAGATTTCGTCGTACTCGAGCGAGCCCCCCAGTGAAGTCGAACGCAGCGCGAGGCCGCCGAGGGTGATCAGGGCGGCCAGACCGAAAAATTGTTTGCTGCGGGAACTGGTCATGATGGCGCATACAATGCCACATCCCGCTCGATTTTTCCAGTACAAAACCGCAAAAAAACTTGATTTTGAGGCATTTTGGCGGTATATTCCCAATGACAGAACAGGAGATACCCGAAAATGACTTTTATTGAAAAACTCAAGCTGGCGTGGCGCCACAACAACTCGATGGTCTGCGTCGGCCTCGACCCCGACCGCGACAAGCTGCCGGAAGTGCTGCGCGGCGAGAAATATCCGATTTTCGCCTTCAACCGGGCGATCGTCGACGCCACGTGCGACAGCGTCTGCGCCTACAAGCCGCAGTCGGCCTATTATGCCGGGCAGGACGCCGACGACGAGCTGGCGATGACCATCGACTACATCCTCGAAACCTGCCCGCAAGTGCCGGTGATCCTCGACGTCAAGCGCGGCGACATCGGCCCCACCGCCCAGATGTACGCGCTGGAGGCTTTTAAACGCTACCGCGCCGACGCGGTGACGCTCAATCCCTATATGGGCTTCGACACCTTGAAGCCGTTCCTCGACCATGCCGACAAGGGGGTTTTCATCCTCTGCCGGACCTCCAACCCGAGCTCGGGCGATTTGCAGAATCTGGTCGCCGACGGCAAAATGATCTATGAACACGTGGCGATGCTCGCCGAAAGCAAGTGGAATTACAATCGTAACGCCGGTTTGGTGGTCGGTGCGACCTATCCCGAGGAGCTCAAAAAGGTGCGCGAATACTGCCCCTCGATGCCGCTTCTGGTGCCCGGCGTGGGCGCCCAGGGGGGCGATGTCGAGGCGGTGATCCGCAACGGGCTTGACGGCGAGGGCTTCGGTCTCGTCATCAACTCCTCGCGCGGAATTATCTATGCTTCCAAAAACGCCGACTTCGCCGAGGCGGCGGGGCGGGCTTCGCGCGAACTCCGCGACCAGATCAATTCATTCCGTCCGGTTGCCGGACGCTGAGAGGAAACACCATGCCCGGCAAAAGCAAAATCAGAACCGTGGAAACCCGTCTGCCGGTGGTCGCCATCGTCGGCCGCCCCAACGTCGGCAAATCGTCGCTGTTCAACGTGATCATCGGGCGGCGGCTGTCGATCGTCCACGAGGAGAGCGGGGTCACCCGCGACCGGGTGATGGCTCCGGCTTCGCACAATAAGCGCCATTTTCAGCTGATCGACACCGGCGGTCTGGGCACGATGATCGGCGAGAGCCGCAACGTCGACGTCTGGGACAAGCGCATCGCCGAACAGGTCGAGGCGGCGGTCGAGGGGGCCGACGTCCTGGTGCTGGTCGGCAACGTCCAGGACGGACTTCATAACCTCGACGAAGAGGTCGCCCGGCGGCTCCGCAACATCGGCAAACCGGTGGTGGTGGTCGCCAACAAGTGCGACAATCCGGCGCTGGCAATGGAGGCGGTCGACTTCAGCCGCCTCGGCTACGGCGATGTCTTCGCGGTTTCGTGCATGCACAAAAGCGGGGTGGGCTCGGTGCTCGACCGGGTGGTGAAACTGCTGCCGCCGGAAGAGAAGGTCGAAGCGGTCGAAGTCGCCGGCGACGAAGACTCCGAAACGGCGAAGCCGAACGCATTCAAGATCGCGGTGGTGGGCCGTCCCAATGTCGGCAAGTCCTCGCTGGTCAACGCCTTGCTAGGCGAAGAGCGGGTGATCGTCAGCGACGTCGCCGGAACCACCCGGGATGCGATCGACATCGATTTCATGTTTGAATACCGCGGTGAAGAGCGTCCGGCGGTGCTGGTCGATACCGCCGGCTTGCGGCGGCGCGGCAAAGTCGATACGGTGGTCGAGTATTTCAGCGCGATGCGCGCCCAGGCGGCGATCGAGCGGGCCAATCTGGTGCTCTTTGTGGTGGAGGCGAGTCCGGACGGGGTGACCAGCCAGGACAAGCATATCGCCTCGATGATCGAGAAGGCGGGCAAAGGCTGCGTGATCGTGGCCAACAAGTTCGACTTGCAGCGTCAGGACCACAAGCGCGAGGAGCTGGAGAAGGAATTGCGTTACACCCTGCCGGGGATGAGTTTCGCGCCGGTGGTGTTCATCAGCGCCAAGGACCATTACAATCTGGGTGCATTGCTGGACCAGGCGGCGCAGGTGCTCGAGCAGACCGAAATCAAGATTCCGACCGGGGTGTTGAACCGGGTGTTGAACGATGCGATGGAGCGGCGGACGCCGCCGGTGGTAGGGCCGTCGCCGCTCAAGATGTACTATGCGTCGATGGTGGGCATGGTGCCGCCGAAGTTTTTGCTGTTCGTCAACAATCCGGATTACTGCGCGGCGAACTATCTCACGTATCTCAAGAATTCGCTGCGCGCAGCGTTTGACCTGACCGGCCTCCCGATCGTGGTGGAGCTGCGGGCGAGGCCGAAAAAGGTGGAGTCGTTCCACTCGCCGGAGCGGAGCCGGAAACCGGCGAGACCGCGCAAGAAGTAGGCCGGGAACAGCGCTCCAAGTGCCCCGTCTCAAGGGCCGCGCCCTTGCGCGGAGTCAAGAGGGCGCGGAGCCCTCTTGTGGAGTGTGAGGTGAAACCTCACCGTTCCCGCTCCGGGCGGGCGTACTGCGCCTTTGATCCTCTCCGCTCCGTTGTCGCGGGTGGCCAGGAGCGAAGTCCAACATAGTTCGCCCGGCCCGAGCGGAGGACGCGACTGCGTCCGGAGCGACCGGCCGCGCCGGCGCACGAACTTGGCTGTATTGTTCACATCTTCTGGATTGTTGTCGCAAACAAGGAGTGCCGTCGCCATGCCCAAGTGTCCGCACTGCAAGATCGAACTGCCCGAGCAGGATTTCAACGTCGCCACCGACAAGGCCTACTGCCGGTTGTGCAAAAAGACTTTCACCTTCAATGAGGCAGTGGCCGCCCCCGGGCGGAAGTTCAATCCGGGATCGCCGCCCGCGCATGTCAGGGTCGTTGATTACGGAAACGGCATGGTGCTGAGTTACCGTAAAATTCCGTGGTTCGCTTTCCTTTTGATTCCTTTTGCCGCAATCTGGATCGGGGTGATGACGACGGTAATTGCGAAGGAGTTGATGAAAAAGGGATTCGGACCTGAAATGTTCTTTTTCTTCCCTTTCTTGATCGCCGTGGTGGCGATGCTCGGCGTCATCATCTTCATGCTTTTCGGCCGGACGGAAATCCGCGAAAGGCCGGATGCTCTGGATTTTTTCACCGGCGCATTCGGCTTCGGCAGACGAAAAATCATCAAATTTTCTGAAATTGATCACGCGATGGTTGCGACTTATGCCGTTAATAACATGCGGGGACAGCAAGCGATGCGGATCCGGGTTTGCAAAAAAGACGGCAACAGCGTCAGCGTCTGTCATTTCATCGGGGAGGATGCCGCGGATTACTTTTGCGGCTTCATCAATTTCAGGCGATAGATCGAATCTCACAGGGGGTGGGCA
>CAZRFG010000270.1:0-5049 GCA_964599205.1 uncultured Victivallaceae bacterium | reverse complement strand
GAAGTCGCCGTTGTCATCGCCGCCCGCCGGAATGAACGCGGGCCGGGCGGTTTTCTTCGCGGCTTTTGGGGTTTTTGCCTGGCGCGGGGCGAGGGGGAGGGCGGGCAGGGGTTCGCCGTTGAGGTGCTCCAGTCCGATCGCGGTCAAGCCGAGGCAGGGGTATTCGACCGAGCCGGTTTTGGCGATCGCCCCGACCGCTTCGAGCATTCGCAGCAATTCGACGATTTCAGTCTGCTTAAGGTGTTTGAGTTTGCCGAAGAAACGGGTCCGGTCGAGCCGTTTTTCGACGATTTCAGACCGGCGCGCCCCGGCGAGGATCATTCCGATCTTGCCCGAGCCGAGCCGTCCGTCGAAGAAATCGACCGCGCCGAGAATGGCCAAAATTTCGGTCGCCTCCTGCTGGTCGGGTTCGCGGAGCACGTGGCCGCCGTAGCCGTTGTCGGCGTCGCACAAGTCGCAGTTTTCGCAGCGCCAGGTCCCGGCGTCTTCGCCGAAGTAGCTCACCAGATAGTGCTGGCGGCAGCTGTGGCGCCGGGTGTAGCCGATCACGTCTTCGAGCCGCGAGAGTTCAAACTGATGTTTGCGTTCGAGCTCGGCGAAGTCGATTCCAAGTTTGTCCTCCGGTCGCGTCAGCACCTCGATCGCCCGTCCGCCGAAGGGGGGCTGCCAGCTCAGGCATTCGCCGTCGAGCGCCCGCAGCACCCGCTTCAGCTGCTCGATATTGAGCCCCGCCACCCGGACCAGCTCCTCAAAGGAACAGCGGAAATCGCGCTTGAGCGCGTCGCCGAAAGTCCGGATCATCCGCGCGATGAAACGCGAACGCTGGGTCGCTTCGCCGCCGTGGAGCTGCGCGAGGTCGCCGAGGTCGCCGGTGAAGCGGATGACCCCGCGGGCGGCGGGATTGAAGGAGCGGCCGATCACCCCGGCTTTTTCCAGCACCCCGAGCGCGTTCGAGACCGCGCTGTCGTTTTTCGCCTCCGGCAGCAGCGACGCAAGTTCGCCCGGATTCATTTCAATTGCTTTGCCGCCCGCCTGGGCCGACAAGTCGCACAAAGTGGCGAAGAGCGAACGCACCAGCTCCGGCGGCGGATTGCTCATGTCGATCAAAAATTCCTGAATGAAGCGGTCGCTGTAGGAAAAGAGGAGAATGCACTCGGCGTCCTCGCCGTCGCGTCCGGCGCGCCCGGCCTCCTGATAGTAGGCTTCGAGCGAGCCGGTGAGGTTGTAGTGGATCACCCGGCGGACGTCGGGACGGTCGATTCCCATCCCGAAGGCGTTGGTCGCCGCCAGCACCGGGCAGCGGTCGTTCATAAAGCGGTCCTGCGCCTCGGTGCGGTCCTCGTCGCTCATGCCGGCGTGGTAGGGGATGCACTTGAAGGTGGCGGCCAGCTCCTCGACCGCTTTGCGGGTGGAGGCGTAGATGATGGTCGGCTTGGGATCGGCGAGGAGTTTGGCGATCAGCCGCTCCTTGTCTTCCTTGCGCGGGCATTCGGCGACCGAAAAGCGGAGGTTGGGGCGCTTGAAGCCCGCCACCTGGAGCTCCATTTCCGGACGGCGGAGCTGTTTTCGGATGTCGTCGCGGACCTGTTTGGTGGCGGTCGCGGTGAAGCCGCAGATCTGGCCCGCGCCCAGCCGTTCGAGCACCTCGCCCATCCGGACGTAGGAGGGACGGAAGTCGTGACCCCACTGGCTGATGCAGTGCGCTTCATCGATCACCACCAGCGATGGCGGCGCATTGGCGAGCAAGGAGAGAAAGCCGGGATGCTCGAAGCGCTCGGGGGCGACGTAGAGGAGTTTGAGTTCGCCGGTGGCGGCGGCGGCAAAGGCCGCCTGCTGTTCGGCCGGACCGATCATGCTGTTGACGCAGGCCGCCGCGATGCCGCGCTCACGGAGCGCGTCGACCTGGTCCTTCATCAGTGAAATCAATGGCGAAATCACCAGCCCGTAACCGGGGCGCATCAAAATCGGCAGCTGATAGCAGAGCGATTTGCCCGCCCCGGTCGGCATGATCACGCAGAGATCCCGGCCTTCCAGAATCTTCTCAATGGTTTCGCGCTGATTGTCGAGAAAGTCGTCGAAGTGAAAAAAATGGCGCAGCGCCTGGCGCGGATCAGCAAATGTCATCAGGGCCTTTCCACTCGAACTTGCGCAATTCGACGTGTCCGTTGAAACCCGGCGCGGGACGGAATGCAAGGTATTCCAGCCGGCGGTGTTTCTCGGTCGCCGGGTAGCAGGTCCGGTAGTAAATTTTGCGGTCGGCTCCCCATTCCGGGAGCGACTCGTAGTTGGGTTCGATCAAATTCATATCGGGCTTGTGCCCGTCGTATTCAAATTCGCCGTACTCGAGCACTCCGCGTTCGAGCGAGGCGGAGGCGCACGAGATGTTGCCGCCGTAGATCACCGGGAATTCGAGCACCGGACCCTCTTCGGTGCGGAAGAGGTGGTGGCCGAGGAGGTCGCGCGCCTCATCCACAAACCAGCCGTCGAAGAAGAGCACGTGCGGCCGTTTTTCGGTGGTGGTGTGAACCACCTCAATCCGGCTGCGGGCGGGCTCGAGGGCGTGGCGGAGCCGGTAGAGCTCGGCCAGCGTGAAATCGCGGATGACCGGATAATCCTCCGAGTCGAGTTTTGAGTTCCAGCACATCGCGGCGGTGTAGACCAGCTCAAAAAGAATGCCGTTGCGCTGCAGCGTTTTGAAGTCGGTCGCGCCCCAGTTGGAGATCGAGCAGCCGAGGAGATTGGGGTGCCGCCGCCGGGTTTTCCAGGCCGGCACGCAGCTCGCTTCGAAGTTGCCGAACATCATCGGGAAATTCTTCTCGATGTAGCGCTGCTCGAAATTGCGGTCGATGCCCCAGTACCAGTGCATGATCTGGAGATCTTCCGGCACCAGGTCGATGGCACGGTGCGTCGCCGGGGTTTTGATGCCGTTGTCAGGGGCGTGCCACACCGAGAGCTCGGAGCCGCCGCAGTTGACGCCGTTCTTGAACTTGGCGTCGAGCAGTTTCTCTCCCCAGATCATGGTGGCGACGCCGCGCGACTTGAGGAATTCCGAGCAGCGTTTGACGTCGCCGGCGTAAATCTCCGCCGCATCGAGTCCCTTGCAGCGCGGACACAGCGCAATCGAGTAATATTCGTCGTGGCCGATATGCATCCGCTTGGGCTTGAAGACTTCGATGATTTCGTCGAAGAGGTCGAAGAGCAGCGGATAATAGCCCGGATGGTTCGGACACGCGGTGTCCGGATACGGATCCTCCGGCCGTTCGGCGAGCTCGGGATGACGGGTCAAAAGATAGTCGCAGTGCGACAGCGACGGCATCTCCGGCACCACCTCGATAAAACGCTCGCGGCAGTAGGCGATCAGCTCTTTGACCTGCTTCTGGGTCAAAACTTTGCCGCCGCCGTTGGTGGTGTGGATCGAATTCTTGTTCCAGTCGAAGCTGTGTTGGATTTTCTGCGGCTTGCCGGAGTATTCGTTCATGAATTTGCAGTACTCGAGCCAGCCCTGATTGATTTCCGGGTGCGATTTGAACTCCATCGCCCCGCCGATCTCGATCATCAGGAAGTTGTAGCGGTAACGGGCGAGGAAATCGACCAGCTTGCGGAAGGCGGCGAAACCCGCTTCATCCGGGGTGGGGAGATAGATTTTGAGCCCGCGCAGCTTGACCAGCGGCGAGGCGTAGGCCAGCCGGTCGTTGATGTCCGGCTGCTCAATCATCCGCAATACCTCCATCGCACCGTGGAAGCGGCCGAGTTCGCCCGGCGCGTGAACTTCAATCCGGCCGCCGTCGATGCGGACCGCAAAGGCTTCGTCGTCGAGCGAGCCCCGCACCCCGCACTCCTGCTTCAGGGCATTGCTGAATTCGGAGCTGAAGCGGATCTCATGCAGATCCCCGTCCGGCTTGCCGTAGCGTTTGAGCGAAGCCGTCAGATAGGGCAGCGCGACCGCGGGCGCGCCGCTGATCGCGGCGCGCTCCGAAATCCCGCGCCGGGGATGGCCGAAGTAGCGGATGAATTCGTTGCAGAGATTGTCCGGCATCTGTCAACCCTCCTCGGTTGCCGTTCCTCAGAACTGGTATTTTTCGCCGTAGCCGTAGTGTTCGACCACGTAATCGACGTCCTTGTCGCCGCGTCCGCTGCAGTTGGCGAGAATCGCTCCGCCGCTCATTTCCTTGGCCCGGCGCATCGCGTAGGCGATCGCATGCGAGCTCTCCAGCGCCGGAATGATCCCTTCGTAACGCGAAAGTTTGAAGAACGCGTCGATCGCTTCCTCATCGCTGGCGGTGACGTAATTGACCCGTTTCTGCTGATGCCAGAATGCGTGTTCCGGACCGACGCCCGGATAGTCGAGGCCGCTGGCGATCGAATAAACCGGCGCCGGCTCGCCGTTGCCCTGCTGAAGCAACATGCTTTCGAAGCCGTGGAGCACCCCTTTGCTGCCGAAGCTCATCGTCGCCGCATGCTGCCCGAGTTCGCTGCCGGTGCCGAGGGGCTCGACGCCGCAGAGTTCAACCGCGTCGTTGAGGAAAGCCGAGAACATCCCCGCCGCATTGCTGCCGCCGCCGACACAGGCGGTGACCACGTCCGGCATGATCCCGGTCATCGCCAGGAACTGCTCGCGCGCTTCGAGGCCGATGCACATCTGGAAGTCGCGCACCATCATCGGGAAGGGGTGCGGTCCGAGCGCCGAGCCGATGCAGTAGATCGAGTCGCGATAATTTTTGAGATAAGCGTCAAAGGCCGAGTCGACCGCTTCCTTGAGCGTCTTCAACCCGTGGGTGACCGGAATGACCTTGGCGCCGAGGATGCGCATCCGGGTCACGTTGGGGGCCTGCTTGGCGATGTCGACTTCGCCCATGTGAATTTCGCACTCCAGCCCGAAATAGGCGGCGGCGGTGGCCAGCGCCACCCCGTGCTGGCCCGCGCCGGTTTCGGCGATCAGGCGTTTCTTGCCCATGAATTTGGCCAGCAGCCCTTCGCCCATGCAGTGGTTGAGTTTGTGCGCGCCGGTGTGGTTGAGGTCTTCGCGCTTGAGGTAAATCTGCGCCCCGC
>CAZRFG010000269.1:0-5061 GCA_964599205.1 uncultured Victivallaceae bacterium | reverse complement strand
CCAAAGGGCTGCGCGCCCTTTGGAAACCGCGCCAGGGCGGGGCCCTGGACCATATAAACAGGAACACGCACGTTATGCAACACTTCATCACCCGCCACCGCTGGCTTCTCATTTTGCTGCTCGCAGGCATCATCCTCCACCTCCTCCTCATCCTCCCCGGCCTCACCAGCAACAACCCCGAAGCCTTCTTCTCCCGCCCCGACTCCGCCGGCTACCTCGGCCCCGGCCGCGCCCTCGCCGTCAACCACGCCTATTTGAACGAAATCGACGGCGCCCCCCACTTCGTCCGCGTCCCCGGCCTCCCCGCCTTCCTCGCCGTTATCTTCACCGTCTTCGGCGTCTACAACACCGCCGCCGCCGTCCTCTTCCTCGGCTTCGTCGGCGTCGCCACCGCCATCCCGGTCTACCTCGCCGGACGCGAATGGCGCGACGAAAACACCGGCCTCCTCGCCGCCGCCCTCTTTTTACTCTACCCCACCGCCCTCGCCAACCGGCCGCTGCTCCTCACCGACACCTTGTTCACCTTCTTCGTCGCCCTCCAGTTCTACTACTTCGTCCGGCTCTGCAAACGCCGCGACTGGACCGACTTCGCCGCCGCCGCCGGAGCCGCCGCTTTCGGCGCACTGATCCGCCCGATCAACTTCGTCTGGATCCTCCCCGCGCTGGTCATGCTCGGCGCCGTACCCGGCATTCCGTGGAAGAAAAAACTCGCCGGCGGCGCGGTCGGGTTGCTCGTCTTCGCCGCCGTCCTCTACCCCTGGATGGCGCGCAACGCCAACCTCGGCGCAGGCTGGACGCTCGACACCAACACCGGCGCGATGGTCCACCAGAACGGCGCGATGCTCCTCGCCGCCGCCAACGGCACCGAATACGAAGCCGAAAAACAACGGATCATCGCCGAAGTCGACGCCGAACTCGCCGACCCCATCCGCTACCCCGACGAAAAAAGCCGCGAAGCCTACCGCGTCGGCCGTTACAAAGAGATGATCAAAGCCCACCCCGCCCTCTGGCTCCGCCAGCAATTCCAGCTCAAAACCCTGCTTCCCGACTTCCCCTCGCTGTGCGAAAACCTGGGCCTCACCAAGTCCGACCGCGGCACCCTCAACGTGCTCCGCCAGAGGGGCCTGTGGGCCGCGGTCAACCACTACTTCGACGGCAAACTCTATATTCTCCCGGTGCTCGGCGTGCTGATGATCTTCCCGGCGCTGCTGCTGCTCGGATGCGCCACCGGCTTCTTCCTCGCGGCGAAGAACTTCAAGCGCGAATACATGGTCTTTTTGCTCTTCCTCGGCTTCGCCGAATACTATTTCTTTCTCCCCGGCGCGATCACCGTGCCGCGCTACCAGATTCCGGCATTGCCCTTCTGCTGCGTACTGGCGGCGGCGGGCCTCCTTTTCCTGTGCGCAAACTTGCGCGCATGGCTTGCGAAACGCCGGAAACCGCAATCAGGCCAGTGACCAACCGTTGACCGGGCGTTTCCGGGCGCGGACAGATTTTGATTTTTTCTCCGATCTTGCTGTATTTTTTGCGATAATGAATTAGAGTATGACAAGATAAAAATTTTCGACCGGCATGGGAAAGGGGGCGGCAAAATGGATCGATGGATGCGGGCGGCTTACGAAGAGGCGTTGCTGGGGCTGAAGGAGGGCGGCATTCCGATCGGCGGGGTGTTGGCGCATCGCGGCGAAATCGTCGCGCGCGGCCACAACCGGCGGATGCAACTCGGCAATCCGATGCTTCACGGCGAAACCGACACGCTGGCCCGCGCCGGGCGGCATCCGGCCTCGTTTTACCGCGAATGCGTGCTCTACACCACGCTCTCGCCGTGCATCATGTGCGCGGGCGCGGTGGCGCTCTACAAAATTCCCGAAGTGGTGATTGGCGAAGCCGTCAACTTCCCCGGCGAACCCGATTTCCTGCGTTCGCGCGGGGTCAAGGTAACCATCCTCAACGATCCCGAATTGATCGCGATGATGAAGCGATTCATTGCCAAAAACCCGGCCTTGTGGAACGAAGATATTGCGGAGTAATGCAGTGGAAAAGCCGAAAAGATGTCCGTGGGCGGGCGATTCCGCCATTTACATTGCCTATCATGACCAGGAGTGGGGCCGCCCCGAGCGCGACGACCGCAAGCTCTTTGAACTCCTGATCCTGGAGGGGATGCAAGCGGGCCTGTCGTGGATCACCGTCTTGAAAAAGCGCGAAGCGTTCCGCGCGGCTTTCGACAACTTCGACCCCGAGAAGATGGCGGCTTACGACGAAGCCAAAGTCGAGGAGCTGATGGCCAATCCCGGCATCATCCGCAACCGCCTGAAAATCAAGGCGACGATCACCAACGCCCAAGCCTTTTTGAAGTTCACCCGCGAGCACGGAAGCTTCGGCGCAATGCTCTGGCGTTACGTGGACAACACCCCGATCGTCAATCACCTGGCGAGCCTGGATGAAGCGGTCGCGAGCACCCCGCTCTCCGACCGGATCAGCAAAGACTTGCAAAAACTCGGTTTCAAATTCGTCGGCTCGACCATCATCTACGCCTTTATGCAAGCGGTAGGCATGGTCAACGACCACCTGACCGACTGCATCGTCTACCGGGAACTGGCGAAACAAGGCAAGGAATCGTAAAAGAGAGAAAAATGCCTGACCAAAACACAATTTAAATTTTTGAGTTTGGCGTCTCCTGAGAAAGCGAATTACGTATGGTAGAACCCAACCCGTGACAAATTGTCACGCTTTCAAAATGCTCACCCTCATATCTTGCCGGGAAGATCGAATTGGTGTTGAGTTTGGGGCGCAGGTCGTCTTTGTCATTGCGGCAAGGCGCGGTTCCGTCCTCCGCCAATTTTCCGTTTTTCCGCCACTGCCGCATTACGCGCTCACCTTGGCTCAATATATCCGCAATGTCGAGGCGGTTGCGCGCAAAGTTGATAGGTGGCCGACACGCCTTGAGATAATAGACAGCTTTTGTGTTTTTTTGGGTACAGCTGTATATTTTTGTAATTAATGAAAGGCGCTCATTACTCGCAAAAGCGGACAGAACGCAAAAAAAATCAAAAAAAATTGCTTTCGGTCTTGACAATGCGGATGAAATACATTATAATTTAGACAGCAAACAAGAACAGGTATAAAAAGATGCGAAAAGGTACTGATTTTGTTTATCAAACGCTGGTCGGCAGGCTTGACGGACGGTTGCTCGCGCCCGGCATGCAGCTGCCTTCCGAAATCAAGCTCGCCGAGGACTTCGGAGTCAGTCGTATGACCGTTCGCAAAGCACTGGCGCGGCTGGTCGACGAGGGCCGCGTCTACTGCCGCAACGGCGTCGGTACTTTCGTCAAACAGTACACCCCTCATGTCATGGCGGCGAATCGGGTCAACATCGGCATCGATCACTTCCCGGAGCGGGTGGACCAGCACTATGTTTCGCGCATCCTGCGGGCCGTCCAGGATGCCTGCGACGAATACGGCAGTCGACCGGTCTTTGTCGAACAGGAAAAGCTATTTATTGAAAATGATGAGATTGATGCGGTATTCTGCCTCACCACCCGGGTCAACCGGATTCAGGACGCAGTAGCCTATGCCGAGAAAAAACCGGTGGTGCTGTTGAACCGGATCGTTGATTACCCGCAAATAGGCTATGTCGCGGTCGATTACGTTGAAGTCGCACGAAAGATTGTCCGGCGCATGTTACTCGGCGGCGCGGAGAAAATTCTCTTTGTCGGCGGCGCTTCCGAGATGGCCGGCTCCGTTTCCGCGCCGTATCAGCGCGAACTCGGATACCGCCTCGCCCATGCCGAACTCAAGCGGCCGGTCTGCGAAGAGTTGATTTTGCCCACCACCTATTCGCTGCGGGACATGGCCGAGCGCATGGAGCAGTACCATCCCGATGTGGTCTTCGTCTCCTGCGAGTATTTCATGACCACCGCTTATGTCGGAGTCGAAATGTGCCGCGCCAAGTACAAAAAAACGCTGTCGCTCTTTTGCTTCGACGACCTGATCGATTTCCCGGTATCCGAGGGCGTGGCCTTCTCCTGCGGTCACATGCCGCTGGAAAATATGTGCAAATGCGCAATCGCCCACCTGACCGATCGCGTGCGCAACGCCCAAAAGCCGAAAACCATCCATAAAATATTCCCGATGAGCTATTATATCCATGAAAATGATCCGATAATCTGTAGTTAGCCCTCATCTCACTCCTTCTTCCGAGGTTGTTTTTGAGAGGATTTTTGATCCATATTTGACTAACAAATAGAAGCCTATTCTCCCTGGAGTCCGCCGTTTTCCTATCATTTTCGCAATCAAGAGATGAATGGAAGTCATTGACCGATAACCCATCAATCGAGAAATGCAGAGGAGAAAGCAAATGTCAAGAGAACAAACCGGTGCCAAACGTTTATTCACGCTGATCGAATTGCTGGTCGTGATCGCGATCATCGCCATCCTCGCCGCCATGCTGTTGCCCGCACTCAATCAGGCACGCGAACGCGGACGCGCCACCGCCTGTGTCAATAAGTTCAAGCAGGCCGGACTGGCTTTCCAGATGTACGGGGACGATAATCTGGGGCTGGTGGTCCATTACTACGGCAACGACCTGGGGCGCTCCTATCTGCCCGCCGTGTCGCCGTATTTGAGCAGCAGGGTCATCAAAAGCGAGGGGGTTTTTGACGGCAACAAGCACTTCACCTGTCCCTCGCTGGCGGAATCCGCCGGATGGACCAGCGCGTTCCGCTACACCTACGGGTGCACCTATCTGGGCACCGCACCGTATGCGTTTCCCCTGTTCAAGGGAAAACTGCAACTCGGCTTACCCGGCCAATCAATCTACATGGCTGATACCATGAGCAATCCTGACCGCAACTCTTCCGCCTGGGCCGGTAATGCCTTCTACGAAGGGAATTCGACCGAATACGGCATCCTGACTTTCCGCCACCTTGCCCGGGCCAACGGACTGTTTCTCGACGGGCATGTGGCGGCGTTTTCGGTCAACGACATCGGAACCGGCGGCAATATCAGCATTGTCAAAGGCAAGTCGGACAGAATTTATTCGGCTGCAATCAAATCCTATAA
>CAZRFG010000268.1:0-5063 GCA_964599205.1 uncultured Victivallaceae bacterium | reverse complement strand
CGATACTCTGACGCCGCACAATCTTTGCGACAAAAACAATTATCACCCCGGGCACAAAACGTTTTTTCGGCCTTCAGCCGGCGCTTCGTTGAAGCCGCCCGTGGCAACACGCCAGAAGTGACGCTGCGGAGCAACGGCGCTCCGCTCCGGGAATTATTTGATCCAGATGGCCAACCCGGTGTTTCACTTCATGGCCACCCGCGAAGGAAGTGGCTAAGGCGGTGCTCTCAGGACGGCTGGTGAAAAAAACGCCGCCGCCGCAGGTCACCACGGAAAGTTATATTGGAATCACACCCGTCCCGACGGCATGTTGCACAAAACTCCCGACTCTCCCAGTGCACGCGCGCCCGGATGGGAATCGCGAATCACCCGAAGCCGGAATTGCCAAAACGCTCCGGGAGTAATCAGAGTAAATGCATCAATGCTTCGTGAGGCGCGTCCGCCCTCTCCCGCCGCGCCCTGATCGAAAACAGTCCGGCTCCGCAGTGACCGCAGCAAGGCAATGGATCCCGCAGTTGCTTGATATCATTTACACTCCGAAGAGAGTTTTATTTCCAAAGCTGATTTGAAAAATCAAGCGAATTGCGGTATTGCATGTTTTCGTTCATTGCTATCAAGGAAAGTTAAACATGATGGATGACGACTCTGTCCATCGGCGTTTGGAATGAATATGTTTGGGGAACGGTTTCGCTTTGGCAGTATCAAATGTGACGGTATTTTATCGTTCAATCAAACTATGCAGGTACAAAATGGTGCGGACAATTCAAAGCGGTAAGGTGAAGCTGGCGATCATCGGCCTGGGCTATGTCGGATTGCCGCTGGCGGTCGAGTTCGGCAAAAAATATGCCGTAACCGGGTTCGATGTAAAAAAGGGCCGGCTGGCGGAACTGCGACAGGGAATCGATTCGACGCTTGAGACCTCGCCGGAACAACTCCGCGCCGCTCAATATCTCCGATTTTCCGACAATATCGATGATCTCCGGGACATCGATATTTTTATTGTCACCGTGCCGACCCCGGTCGACAAGTACAACAACCCCGACCTCACTCCGCTTTACCGCGCCAGCGAAACCGTCGGCAAGGTGCTGAAAAAAGGGGCGATTGTAATCTACGAAAGCACCGTTTTTCCGGGTTGCACCGAGGAACAGTGCGTGCCGGTGCTGGAGAAGTGGAGCGGCCTCAAGTTCAACACCGACTTTTTCTGCGGCTACAGTCCGGAGCGGATCAACCCCGGTGATAAAGAGCACACGCTGACCAAAATCCTTAAAATCGTCTCCGGCTCCACCCCCGAAGCCCTCGATGCGGTCGACGCGCTCTACGCCAGCATCCTCAGCGCCGGCACCTATCGGGCAAGCTCGCTCAAGGTCGCCGAGGCCGCCAAAGTGATTGAGAATTCCCAGCGCGACCTCAATATCGCTTTTGTCAACGAACTTGCCAAGATCTTCAACCTGATCGGGATCGACACCGCCGAGGTGCTGGAAGCGGCCGGGACTAAATGGAATTTCCTCAAATTCAAGCCCGGATTGGTCGGCGGCCACTGCATCGGCGTCGACCCCTATTATCTCACCCAGAAGGCGATCGAACTCGGCTACCACCCCGAGGTGATCCTGGCCGGCCGCCGAATCAACGACGGCATGGGCCGCTACGTCGCCGGCGAAGTGGTGAAATTAATGATCCGCAAAGGGCACAAGATCCTCGGCGCCAAAGTCCTTCAGCTCGGCATCACCTTTAAGGAAAACTGCCCCGACATCCGCAATTCTCGCGCGGTCGATGTGATCCGCGGACTGGAGGACTTCGGATGCAAAGTCGACGTCTACGATCCCTGGGCCGAGCCGAGTGACGTGAAGCATGAATACGATGTGGTCAGCTTCAAGGATTTGAGCAAAATCGCGGCGAATTACGACGCGGTCATCGGCGCGGTGGCGCACCGGGAATTCACCGGACTGGACCTGAAAAAATACGCGACCTCCGATGCGGTGATTTTCGACCTCAAAGGTTTTATCCCGCGGGAGCTGGTCGATGGCCGGCTGTAACCGTCGCTTTCCGCCGCCGGTCGTCGCCGGGAATTGATTTCACAGGGTAGGTATCATGGACAAGCAGGAGATTCCGTTCAACAAACCGTTTATCGTCGGCCGGGAATTCGACTATATCTCGCAGGCGGTCAACAACGGCCAACTGGCCGGCAACGGCGAATTCACCCGCAGGTGCAACCGCTGGCTGGAAGAGCGCTTCCATGCCCGCAAGGCGATGCTGACCCACTCCTGCACCGCCGCGCTGGAGATGGCGGCAATTCTGACTGGCGTCGGGCCCGGCGACGAAGTGATCATGCCGAGTTACACCTTTGTCTCAACCGCAAACGCCTTTGTGCTGCGCGGCGCGGTGCCGGTGTTCGTCGACATCCGGCCGGACACGATGAACCTCGACGAGACGCTGATCGAAGCGGCGATCACGCCGCGCACCAAGGTGATCGCGGCAGTTCATTACGCCGGGGTCGGCTGCGCGATGGATGCCATTATGGATATCGCCCGCCGGCACAACTTGCTGGTGGTCGAGGACGCCGCCCAGGGGGTCTGCGCCACCTACCATGAGCGTTTCCTCGGCACCATCGGACACCTGGGGTGTTACAGCTTTCACGAGACCAAAAATTTCATCTCCGGCGAAGGCGGCGCGCTGGTGATCAACGACGAACGCTTTCTCGAGCGCGCTGACATCATTCTCGAAAAGGGGACCAACCGCAGTCAGTTCTTCCGGGGCATGGTCGATAAATACACATGGGTGGACATCGGATCGAGCTACCTGCCGAGCGAAATCATCGCGGCGTTTCTCTTTGCCCAGCTGGAAGAATCGGCCGCCATCACCCGGCGCCGGATGGCGATCTGGCAGGCCTATCACGAGCTGCTTGCGCCGCTGGAGCAAGCCGGGCAGCTGCGCCTTCCGTACTCGCCGCCGGAATGCGGCCACAACGCCCACATGTACTATATTCTGCTGGCCGATCTCAACGAGCGGATGAAACTGATCGACTGGCTCAAGGCGCATCAGGTGGAAGCGGTTTTCCACTATGTCCCCTTGCACGACTCTCCGGCCGGAAAACGTTTCGCCAGAACCACTGGACCGCTGCCGCGGACCACGGAATTAAGCGAGAGATTGCTGCGCTTGCCTTGTTATTTTGATCTCTCCAGCGAGGACGTCCAGCGGATTGCCGGTCTGATCGGAGAGTTTTTTGATCCCCGGACCTGATCCGAAGCCCGGGGTGCCGGCGTTCCGAGCACCGCAAAGTGACCAGAGTTCAATTTACACATTACTCACAAAAAAACTTGAAAAAGATGCTGAAACGTGCTATTTTAAACTCGAGGTTACAGTTGCCTGTTAGCACAGGGAAGCTACCGGCGACAATTTTCCTGTCCTCAATGCCGATGCATTTTGGACAGCTGCGTCTTTGAAGCGGATTGATAGATTTCAACTGAAAATCCGGTATGATTTCCACGCGAATGAAAAGAATTGTGATAACCTCAAAAAAAGGTCATAACCGTTGAAAAAAGCACTTATTACCGGGATTACCGGACAGGACGGTTCCTATTTGACTGAACTCCTGCTCGAAAAAGGATATGAAGTCCATGGGATCATCCGCCGGGCAAGCTCTTTCAACACCGGACGGATTGATCACCTCTACAGAGATCCGCATTCCGACGACGTCAGATTGTTTCTCCACTACGGCGACTTGACCGACTCCAGCAACCTCAACCGGCTGATCGAGAAAATCAATCCATCGGAAATCTACAATCTCGGAGCTCAGAGCCACGTCAAGGTGTCCTTTGAGGTTCCCGAATACACCGCCGAAGCCGACGCGCTGGCGGTGCTGCGACTGCTCGATTCGATCCGGGAGACCGGCGTCTCCGCCCGCTTCTATCAGGCCTCGACCTCCGAACTCTACGGCAAAGTGACGGAAGTCCCGCAGTCGGAGACCACCCCCTTCTATCCCCGCAGCCCCTACGCGGTGGCCAAGCAGTACGGCTTCTGGATCACCAAAAATTACCGCGAAGCGTACGGACTTCATGCCTCCAACGGCATTCTCTTCAACCACGAATCCCCCCGCCGCGGCGAAACCTTCGTCACCCGCAAAATCACCATGGCGGTGGCACGGATCCACCGCGGGCTCCAGGACTGTTTCTACATGGGCAACATCGACGCCAAACGCGACTGGGGTTACGCTCCCGATTATGTCAAAATGATGTGGCTGATGCTCCAGCAGGATCAGCCCGACGACTACGTGGTCGCCACCGGAGAAATGCACACGGTGCGTGAATTCATCGAAAAATCGTTCGAGCGCGTCGGTCGCAAAATCGAGTGGCACGGCCACGGCGTCGATGAAGTCGGCGTGGATGCCACCACCGGCAAAACGGTGGTGAAAATCGACCCGCGCTACTTCCGCCCGGCCGAGGTCGAACAGCTGCTCGGCAACCCGGCCAAGGCCAAACGCCAGCTCGGCTGGGAGCCGGAAGTCAAGTTTGCCGAACTGGTCAAGATCATGACCGACGGCGATCTGCGATTGCTGGACAATCCGAACTACGAGGTGGGGTTTTGATTCCGAAGGATGCGAAGGTTTTCATCGCCGGCCACCGCGGCATGGTTGGAAGCGCCTGTTTCCGCAAATATCAGGCCGAAGGCTACACCAACCTGATGGTCAAAACCCGCAAAGAGCTCGATCTCACCGATAAAAAGGCGGTCGAGGCCTTTTTTGCGGCCGAAAAACCCGAATACGTGATCCTCGCCGCCGCCAAGGTCGGCGGGATTATCGCCAACCGGACCTACATGGCCGAATTCCTGACCGAGAATCTCGAAATCCAGAACAACGTGATCTGGTCTGCCTACCGCAACGGAGTCAAAAAGCTCTGTTTTCTCGGCTCCAGCTGCATCTATCCGGCCGAAGCGCCGCAGCCGATCAAGGAGGAGTATCTCCTTACCGGCCCGCTGGAACCGACCAACGAAGGCTACGCGCTGGCCAAGATTTCCGGTTACAAGCTCTGTCTCTATCTGACCCGCCAGTACGGCTTCAAAACGATCAG
>CAZRFG010000267.1:0-5068 GCA_964599205.1 uncultured Victivallaceae bacterium | reverse complement strand
GCGATATCGGCGGCATCCCGCGCGTCCTCGACGCCGGTCAGTGCAACGACAGCTACAGTCTCGCGGTGATCGCGCTCAAGCTCAAGGAAGTCTTCGGCCTCGACGACGTCAACAAGCTCCCGCTTTCGTTCGACATCGCCTGGTACGAGCAGAAGGCGGTCGCGGTGCTGCTGGCGGTGCTGTCGCTCGGCTTCAAGAACATCCGGCTCGGGCCGACCCTCCCGGCGTTCCTCTCGCCGGGCATCACCAAGGTGCTGGTGGAAACCTTTGACATCAAACCGACCACCGAGGCCGCGGCCGACGTCGCCGCAATGATGCAGGGCAAATAAACCGCTTCTTTTCCCCGAGCGGGCCGGAACGCTTCCGGCCCGTTTTTTTTCGGCTTGCAATATTTGGCGGCGGCGTGTATATTTCCCAAACTGCCAAAGGTCGCGTTATGAACTCTGCCGAATCACATGCCGTGCTCGAATTGCTGCCGCCCTCGGAGGAACACCGGGACGCGGTGCTCGATTACAAGGCGGAGCACCTCGCCTGCGGCGAAACCGTGCTTCACGGCGGCGCTTTGCTCGACCGCATCGAGAGCTACGACAGCTGGCTCGAACTCGTCCGCGGCAACCGGCGGCGGGAGACCGTCCACCCCGGCTGGGTCCCGAGCGACACCTTGCTGGCCTTTCGCCAAAACGACCGCCGGCTCGTCGGCATCATCGACATCCGGCGCGAGCTCAACGACTTTCTCCGCGACTGCGGCGGCCATATCGGCTACGGAGTGCGGCCGAGCGAGCGGCGCAAGGGGTACGCGGCGGAGATGCTCCGGCTCGCGCTCCGGCGCTGCCGCGAACTCGAACTCGCCGAGGTGCTGCTCGCCTGTCACCAGGACAACCCCGCGTCGCGCCGGACCATTGAGAAATGCGGCGGCGTTCCGGAGCGCCAATTCATCCACACCGACGGCAAGCCTTCCGCAATGTTCCGGATCGTCCTGCGTCCGGAAACCGACGCGCTGCTCGAACTCGCCGAGGCCAATCAGGCCAAAGCCCGCAGACTGGTCGAACGCTCCGGCCTGATCCCCGCCTGGGAAGCGGGCGGCATCGAGGTGCGGCCGGTCGGTTCGCTCCCGATGGGGCTCCTGATGAAGCACCGCGACATCGATTTTCATCTCTACAGCCCGGCTCCGGCGCTCGCCGACGGCTTGCGGGCGATCGAGAAAATCGGCCGCCGGGTGCGGGTGACCGCGATTGCGTCGCGCGACCTCCTCGACACCTCCGAAGCGTGCATCGAGTGGCATCTCTCCGTCCTCGACGAAGACGGCGACGCATGGCAGCTCGACCTCATCCACATCCGGCGCGGCTCGGCCTGGGACGGTTATTTCGAGGAACTCGCCCGCCAGGTCAGAGCGGCGCTGACGCCGGAACTCAAGCACACCATTCTCGAACTCAAGTACCTGACCCCGGAAGAGGATCACATCATCGGCATCGAATATTATCACGCCGTGCTCGGCGGCGGAGTCCGGAACTGGGCGGAATTCGTCGCCTGGCGCCGGGCCCATCCGGTCACCGGCATCGTCGAATGGCGGCCGCCGGCGGCGGAAAAATGAGGAAGGTTGCGCCGCCCCCGGTTGCCGCGCGGCCCGGACGGCATCACAGCGCCGGGCTTTTGATCTTTTGCAACGACCGGCATTCAAATTCTTTATGACAGGATAAGCGGTTATGACTCAAAGTCCCAAAATTCTCTCCAGTGAATACCTCCATCGCGCGCCGTGGCTCACCGTGCGCAAAGAAAGCCTTGAATTCCCCGACGGCAGACTGGTGCCCGAATATTATGTGCTCGAGTATCCGGACTGGATCAACGTCATCGCGATCACCGACGACGAGCGCTTCGTGCTGGTGCGCCAGTATCGCCACGGTCTCGGACGGACCTCCTATGAACTTCCCGCCGGGGTACGCGAACCCGGAGACGCGACCCAGCTTGACGCCGCCCGGCGTGAATTGCTCGAGGAGACCGGCTACGGCGGCGGCGAGTGGCGTAAATTCATGGTGCTCTCGGCCAATCCCTCGACCACCAATAATCTGACTTACACCTTTCTCGCCCGCGGCGTGGTCAAGCTCAGGGATCCGGAACTTGACGCCACCGAGCACCTGACGACCCATCTTCTCGAAGGCGACGAAGTCAAACGGATGCTGGAGGAAGGCGAATTCATCCAGTCGCTGATGGCCGCTCCGCTGTGGAAGTTTTTCTCAGCGCGATGACTTGCCGAAGCTCCGGTTGAGGCGGTTGATCGAGGCGACGTCAGCCGCCTCAAATCCGGCGGCGGCAAGGATCCCGGAGAGGAAATCCGACTTGGCGGCGCAATAGACGTCGACGGCGGCGGGATATTGCCGGGCGAGTTCCTTTTTGAGCTCGCCGTAATGCGCCGCGGCTTCGGGATGACGCCGCAAGTAATCGCGGAGGGCGAGGTGGTTGGCGAGATGCGGCGAATCTTTTTGGCAGACGTAGAAATTGTGCCGGAAATCGAGCGCCAGACTCTCGGTGAACATCTCGCGCCCGGCAAGTCCGCCGTCGCCGCGGTGGAAAAAACCGAGGGCTTCAAGTTCCCTCTTGACCTCCGGAAAGTTTTTCTCATCGGCAGGAATATAGTCGGCATCGATCACCGCTTTGGCGGCGAGACCCGGCACCGCGGTGCTGCCGACGTGCTCGAGGCGTCCGCCGAATTTGCGGACGAGGGGAGCGAGATGCCGCGCGAGAGTGCGGAAATTATCCCGCCACGCCGGGTCGTAATCGACCACCGTGACCCGGGGCGTCCGGAGATAAAAAAGCCGGTGGACCATCGTCCGCTCGCCGACCGGCTTGGCGAATTCGCCGCAGGGAATCATCCCGAGCTTTTCGGCCACCCGCAGCGAAGCGGTGTTTTCCGGCCGGATATCGGCGATCACCCGCCCCGCGCCGAGATGGTTGAAGGCATAATCAAGACACTCCCGCGCCCCCTCGACGGCGTAGCCCCGGTGCCAGTGCGCTTCGGCGAGCATCCAGCCGATGCCGAGGTGCCGGCGCCCCTCGATGTCCTCGGGCAGCAGTCCGATCTGGCCGACCGCTTCGCCGGAAGTTTTGTCCACCGCAAGCCAGTAGCCGTAGCCGTATTCGCGGTAAAATTCGCCGTGGCGTTCAATCCAGCTGCGGATTTCATCGTCGGAAAAAGTCCGTTCCCAAGCGCGCATCACCCGGGGATTGCGCAACATCGCCGCCACCGCGTCGAAGTCCTCCGGAGTCAGTTCGCGGAGCAGCAGCCGCTCGGTCTCGAGAATTTTGCGGGTCAGGTGAAGAATCGGAAAAGGCCGCCCCTGGCCGTCGCGCTCCGAGCGGGCGTAGACCGCGAAATTGCAGTGGAGATAAAACCCCAGCGCCGCCGGGTTCTCCTCGTTGACATCGACAAAGCGGACTTTGAGCTCGTTGACCGCAAAGTCAAGCAGCCGCCGTCCGAGTTTGCGGCCGCGCATGCCGGGCAGCAGAAAAAGCATGTCGAGCGAATCCCCGCTCACGCCCATGAACCCGGCGATTTCATCGTCGCAGTTGACCGCGAACAGCCGGGAGGTTATTTTGAGCGCCTCTCTCACCCGGGGCCGCAAGCGCCGGATGTCGGACTCCTTGAGAAAATGGTGGGTGGCGCGCACCGAGGCCTCCCAGATCGCCATCAATTCATCGGCGTATTCCCGGCGCGCCCAGCCAATCTCGGTAATCGTTTCCACCCGTCACCCTCTTTCCATGCAATGCCGTCATACTATAGCACCGCCCGGGCACCGGGTCAAATCGGATGCTTTTTCACAAATGTAAGATTTTTTTCGTCAATTCAACACCGTTCGTTCAAGCGGGGATTTTCCCCAAAAAAGGAATCAAACCGGAATTAAACATGCAACACATCATTTATAAACAATTTACGATATATTATACGGTATCTTGTTTCAATCTTGGCACGCTTCGTGCTAAATCGGAGAACAACAACTGCAAAGGAGGGTTGTTATCATGCACAAAGGATTTTTGATCGACATGGACGGCGTAGTCTACCGGGGCGGCGAGGTCATCCCGGGAGCCTGCGAATTCATCAACTGTCTGGTGGACCGGGAGATTCCCTTCACCTTTTTCACCAACAACAGTCAGCGGACCTGCCGGGACACCACCATCAAAATGAACCGACTGGGGTTCCGCATCACCGAAAAGAACGTCTTCAACTGCGCGATGGCGACCGCCCGCTTCCTGAAGCGGCAGAAGCCCGACGGCACCGCTTTTGTGATCGGCGAAGGCGGCTTGCTGCAGGCGCTGCACTTCAACGGCTACGCGATCGTCGACAGCTCGCCCGATTACGTGATCGTCGGCGAAGGCCGCACCCTCAACATGGAGGCGATCGAGGCGGCCACCAATATGATCCTCAACGGCGCCAAGCTGATTTCAACCAATCCCGACCCCAACTGCCCGACCGCGACCGGCACCCGGCCCGGCTGCGGCGCGGTGGTGGCGATGCTCGAAACCGCGACCGGCATCAAAGCTTTCAGCCTCGGCAAGCCGAGTCCGGTGATGATGCGCGAAGCGCGCAAGGAAATCGGCCTCACCGCCGAAGAGACGATCGTGATCGGCGACACCATGGACACCGATATTCTTGGCGGCGTCCAGATGGGGTACGAAACGATCCTGGTGCTTTCGGGCGGGACCAAACTCGCCGACCTCGCCAAGTACGCGTTCCGGCCGACCCACATCATCAACTCGATCGCCGACGCCACGCCCTTCATCCCGGCAAAGTGAGGCGGCAATCATGCAGCAAAACGCCCAAGACACGGGTTCGGGCGGAATCTCGCGATTCCGCCCGAACTTTTTTTGAGACTGATGAGCGATCAGTCATTGCTAAAAGGGCCTGAAGCTTGCGAGATTGATTTTTGTTGTAAACCGCAGGTCGATACACAGGATTTTCGACAGAAATCGGCTCGAAAGAACAAGCGATGAGCGGTGAATGTGAGTGAATCAGGATCAGCGCAGCGCGCGCAATGCATTGGCCACCGCCAGCAGCGCCACCCCGACGTCGGCGAAA
>CAZRFG010000266.1:0-5075 GCA_964599205.1 uncultured Victivallaceae bacterium | reverse complement strand
TCCAGCCGTGTCCAGTATTGACATCGGTCAGGTTGGGGTGGAATCTTCCCCAGCCGAACTGGCGCTCTTCGCCGCCGTCGTTGAAGATGCCGTTGATGACGAAGCTCACGATCGCCGGGCCGCCGTCGATGACGATGCCGAGGTGATTCGCCGCTCCGGCTTTGAGCATGCCGGCGTCGCTCCGCCACGCGTTGACCATTTCGCCGTCGCCGAGCTTGATGGAGACTTGCCCGTCCTCAAGGGCGATCCTCACCCCGGCGTCGCCTCCGGCGGTGTTGTCGAGGAGAAGCCCGGAAGCGGCGTCCGGCTTGAGCGTCAGTTCAAAGGTGAATCCGGCATACGGCTTAAACGTCCCCAGTCGGTCGAGGCCGGTTTCGAACTCCGCCAGCACCGGGAGCTTGAACTCCGGCCGGGCGGCGAAATCGGTGCCCGCGAAAAGCACCGCGTCGGCGACTTCCCCGGCGACCGCGTCGAACTGCGAAAAAATGGTTTCGACAAAGGCCGGGGTGACCGGATGAATCCGGGCCACCCGCTTCTGGGTTTCGGAGACGAAAATGCCGTCGTCGAGCAACAAATCAGGGTAACTCATTCGGATCCGCGGATCGCCGTCGTAGAGCAGAATGTCCGGCTCACCCCATTTGATCACCTTGCCCTCCGGCGAATCGACTTCGATCCCCGGCAGCACCCAGGCCGGATTGCGGCCGGTGAAATCATGGCCGCCGTGGTTGTGGAACCAGTACAAATAGCGGTTTTCATCGTATTTCCAGACGAAATTGGCCGCCCGCGGGTGTTTCACCAACCGCCCGTTGCCATAGCGCATATAGGCGCTCGCGCTCCAGTGCCGGCCGTCGTCGCGGCTGTAGACGAAGCCGGGGTGGCCGTCGATGGTGCGAAACGAGCACGCGAGCGAACCGTCGCTCAAGGGGACGAAACTGTGCTCCTCGGCAATCGGATTGCCCCCCGCGATCGGACCGATGCCGAAGTCGCCCTCGGGAAGCGTGATCCACTCGAGGTGGTCCGGATCGGCGGTCTCGATATTGGGGCACTTGAGCAAGACCCCCTCGGTCTGGTTGTAGCAATGGCGGCCGAAGGAGCCGATTTTGATCATGGGGAGGTAACACGCATGGTTGCGGAAGAAAGGCCTGCCGACGTTCCAGAAGTAGCGGACTTTGCCCTGGGTGCTGTTGTTGCGGTCGATCGCCATTTCCCGCACCGGGATTTTGTAGCGCTTGGCCGACCAGCTGCGGCCGTGGTCGTCGCTGTAGCGGAAAACGAATTCGCCGGTGCAATCCACCCGCCACGCTTTGCCGTAAAAGGGCGGATCGTTGTCCACCGCGGGCACCCAGCGGAGGTTCGCCTCGTTGAAGCCGTAGAAGACGAAAATCCGCCCGGACGGCACTCTGAGCAATACCGAATAGGCCGACTCGGGGTCGGAGTTCTTCTCGATCTCACACCAGTCCTGCCAGTTTGCGCCGCGGTCGGTCGAGCGCATCGAGACTACGTGTTGACCCGGCTTGCCCTCGTGATTGGGTCCGGTGGTCAAGGTACAGAGCCAGGCCCCGTCGCCGGCGGCCACGAGATAGGGCTGGTCGGTGTACATTTCGGAGGGAATCTCGCGGCCGACCGCGATGTTCCGCCAGTCCTTGGGATCGTGCGTGTACATGCAAAAACACTCCTGATGGTGAATTGATATAGCGATTGATATTCTGCCAATAAGATAAGATATTTTGATCGATTTGTCAATACTTGTACTGAAAAAATCGCAATAAAAAATTATTTGCAAGTAATTGATATACAGTATATCAATTTATTTTATATTTTTTATACAGCATCCATTGACATTTGATTTTTTTTCAATATACTTAATAGACGAAACCTCAAACCTGCGGGGAGAACGAACCATCATGTCGACCGAAACTTTGCCGAAACAGGTCGCCGCGGCGATCATCCGCGATATCCATCTCGACCGGATGGAGCCGGGGGCCCGGCTGGCTCCGGCGCGGACGCTCGCCGAACGCTACAAGGCTTCCTATGTCACCGTCCAGAAAGCGCTCAAAGTGCTGAGCGATGAAGCGATCATCGAAACCCGGCGCGGCAGCGGCAGCTACCTCTTGCGCGCTCCCGAAGCCGCCCGGGTGCGCGGCATTCCCGCCTCGATTAACCGCAGCAAAGCGCCGCGGCGGATCGGGGTGCTGCTGCCGGTCTGGGGGAGCCAGGGCGGCCGCCGCGCGGTCTATGAAATGCTCGACGGCTTCACCAACCGCTGCGCCGCCCATGACTGGCGGGTCGAATTGATCACCCCCGGCATTCAGGAGATCAATTCGCCCAAGCTCACGGCGCGCATCCTCAACGAACACTTCGACGGCGTCGCCTGGCTGACTCCGCTCGCCCAGCACCAGTGGATCCTCGAACACCTCTACCACGAAGTCGAGTGCCTGGTGGTCGCCGAGCGACCCTTTGAACAGATCGGGATCACCACCATCCATCCCGACTACGACCAGCTGGCGCGCGACACCGTGCAGCTCTTCCTCAAGCGCGGCCACCGCGAGGTCTTTTGCTTCTGCGGCCAGTACTTCGACGTCTGGGCCGACCCCTATACCGAAACCATCCTCGCCGCGCTGACCCGGGCCTGCGAAGAGGCGGGGCTCAAGTTCGACCGCGACTGCTACCGCCAGATCTACCCGATGCCGGAGGAGGAGGCGGCGGTGATCATCCGCGACGTTTTTGAGCGCAAGCCCGAAATCGACGCTATCTTCTGCATGTACAACATCCGGCTCGCGACGATCATCGCCGAGATGCGCAAACACCACCCCAAACTCGACAGCCGCGCGGTCACCATCGTCGACAACAGCTACAAATCGTCGATGATCTACCAGAACGAAGTCGACAAAATCGGCATCTACCGCGTCCGCTATCCGAACTACCGGATCGGCGAAGCGATGGCGGCGGTTTTTGAAGAGCGCTGGGAAAGCCTCGAACGCGACCCGCTGCCGATCCTCAACGAAATCGTCGCTCCCGGCGAACTGTTCTAAAAACGCAACTACAATATTGACAAAGATTTAACTGATTCCGTTTCACTTCTCAAACCCAAGGAGACTGTCGGATGAAAAGGTACTTTACACTGATCGAGCTGCTGGTGGTGATCGCGATTATCGCCATTCTTGCTGCCATGCTGTTGCCAGCGCTCAACAAGGCGAGGCATCAGGCGCAGAAAATCAACTGCGCCTCGAATCTCAAACAGGTTGGCGCCTTGCGCTCGCTCTACGCCGCCGATTACGATTTTACCTCCGCATATGCCCACTGCCCCGGAGCCACTTCCGATGGGGCGATGTTGTTCTGGACCAATCTGTTGATGCCCTACGCTGGCTACACCGGCCCTCTGAACGGAGCCTCGCTGCCGCCGGAAACGCGCGGCAGCCGCATGCGTAAGTTCCTGCTCTGTCCGATCACCGTGCGAACCATCACCGCCGGTCGCATCGAACAGGTGAGCGAGTGGTATTTCCCCACCACCTACGCCTATAATTATTCCGGGTGGAAAGCGGATGACGATCCCAAAAACTGGGGCGGTGGCGCTTATGTCAATTATCCCGGGAGGCCGGACATCGCCCGCGGTGGCGCGATCAAGGGATCACAGGTCAAAGCTCCCAGCCGATTTTTCGTGGTGGCCGACAAGACCACCAACGTTCCGACCCAAGCAAGTGCACATCAGATTTTCTTCGATCTTGGGCGCAAGTTCAACAAGACTCCGGAAGACCCTACTCTGACTTTCCAGCACGACGATAACCGGAGCCTCAACATGCTCTACTATGACGGACACGTTGCCGCCGAAAGCCGCTATCAGATGGTATCCAATGAATATAAATCGCGTTACACCCGTGCGAACACTCCCGCTGACCAGTTGCTCTGAACGGCGTTCAACCCATCCAACCGGAAGAGAATAAACAGCATGTTTAGTATCAGGAAGAATTTGGTCGTCGCCCTCGCCGCAGTCGCTTTGGGAGCCAACGCCGGCTGGGATACCAAACTGGTCGACCTTGCCGATCCGGTTTTCACCGACCGCTTCCCGCAGCAGGCGGTGCTGGAGCAACCGATCCCGACGCCGCGCAAGAGCAAAATCGCTTTCCTCGCCCTGACCCGGGGCGATGACGCCGGATCGGTCGAATTCCGCTTCGCCAAGCCGCCGGTCAGGCTCGACAAGCGCGAGTTCGGCGGCAAACTTGAGCTGCGCGAGTTGATCCCGGTGCATGTCGAGGGCAACCTTCAGGGCCGCAAAAACGTACCCGGCGGCCAAGTTCCCCCGGAGTGGCTGCCGCACTTCATCCGGGAAGCGCCCTTCGACCTCCTCGAAGCGGTGGACAACCGGCCGCACCGCGCCCTCGACCCCGGCCCCGGCAAAACCGGCGGGGTGCTGGCCGAGATCGCCATCCCGGCCGACGCCGAGCCCGGCATCTACTACGGCGAACTCGAGGCGGTGCGCGGCACTGAGAGCCGCAAGATGATCTACTCCTTTGAAGTCTTCCCGGTCACCCTGAACGAGGCCAGGGCGATCGACTCGATGCACTGGCTCTGGATCGAACCCGAAAACCTCGGCGCCGGCAAAGCGCCGGAGTACTGGAGCGAAGAGCACTGGAAACTGATCGAAGCGGCCGGGCGGCAACTGCGCGAAAGCGGCGACAACGTCATCTTCACCCCGCTCATTTTCGGCAAAGTCCCGCTGATCCAGGCGGTCAAGAACGCCGACGGGAGTTACCAATTCGACTTCACCGGCTTCCGGCGCTGGCTGAAACTCTTCAACACCCTCGGCTATCGCGGCTTCGTCGGGAACCATTTGCACAGCTGGATGCTGCCGTTGAACGTCCGCGACGCCGGATCGGACCAACTCCGCTTCGTCGCGCTGGACGCCTCGGAACGGCGGGAGGTGCTGAAAGCGTTCCTGCCGCAGCTCCGCGCCGAGCTGGGGCGGAACGGCTGCCTCGCACGCTACCGCCAGCACCTGATGGACGAGCCGCTGGATAAAGACGTCCCGACTTACCTCGCCTACAACGAGCGCTTCCGCGCCGCCATGCCCGGCGTGA
>CAZRFG010000265.1:0-5088 GCA_964599205.1 uncultured Victivallaceae bacterium | reverse complement strand
TTGACTCTCGCTGCTCCGTTGTCGCAGATATCTCCGACGCCCTAGTCACTCGCCTCCATCGGGGTGCATCCCCAAAAAGAATGCCCTTGTTAGCATCTGCGAACGCGAAGTCGTTGCCTCGCTTAACCGTCTTGTCTGCGCGTGCACACGCGAAATGCAATTCTGAGCCCTAAAAACCAACTCAATACACAACTCAATACAGGGCAGTGTAGGTGTGGGAGCACTCTTTGCATCTATAACTCCCGTATCCGGCGAGCCGCGGGCCGACTAAACGCGGTATCGATGTGTCCCGCCTTGCATAAAGCACGGACGTGAGTGAGGAGGTTTTCCGCACAAAAGCGGAGAAATCCTCGAACCTTTGGGTAAGATGGGTTGAGGGGAAAACCCTCCTAAAAACAGGTGTTGCCCTCACCGCCGGAGGCAACCCCTCCACATATAATCGGCGACAAAGCCGCCAAGGGTGCAGAAACTGCGCTCCGCTCCTGGTCCCCCAACGGAGCGGTGAGGGTTAATGCCGCAGGGCGGTCCTGGGGGGGATATCAGGGGGCGGGGAGCCCCCCCCCCCCCCGCCCCCCCCCGCCCGCTCAGGGGGGCGGGGGGGGGTGGGGGGGGGGGGGGGCCCCCCCCCCCCCCGAATCAGCGTTTGCGGCGGATGGCGTTGACGCCGAGGGCGACGAGGTAGACGCCGACGGCGATCACCACGATGACCGGGCCGCTCGGAAGTCGCCAGTAGTAGCTGCCGACCAAGCCGACGCTGACAAAGGCCCAGCAGAGCACCACCGCCAGGGTCATCATCGACCACAGCCGTTTGGCGAAGCAGCCGGCGGTGGCGGCGGGAAGGGTCAGCAAGGCGATCACCAGGATGATCCCGACGATATAAACCATCAGGACGATGGTCAGCGCGGTGAGCACCAGCAGCACGAGGTAGATCAGTTTGACCCGTATCCCGCGCAATTCGGCGAAGGTGCTGTCAAAGGAGAGCGCGAGGACGTTGTTGAAAAAGAGCACGGTCGGGATGAGGATGATCGCGTCGAGAATGAGCGTCAGCCAGATTTCGCGGTTGCCGAGCAGCAGGATATTGCCGAAGAGATACCCCTGGAAGTCGACGTACCCCGGAGTCTTGTCGAGAAACAGCAACCCGACCGACATCCCCAGCGCCCAGATCACCGCGATCACGGTGTCTTCGCGTTCGCGGGCGTAGAGGCTGACCAGGCCGATCAGCAGCGCCGAGGCCACCGCGCCGGCGGCCGCGCCGGCCAGCGGCGAAGCCCAGGCGACGCCGCAGACGCGCTGAAAGAAGAGCGCGGCCCCGACGCCGCCAAGCACCGCGTGGGAGATCGCGCCGGCGATCGAGGTGATCCGGCGGGTCACCACCATGGTACCGACCACGCCCATCGAGAGCGAGCCGAAGAGTCCGACCAGCAGCGCACAGCGCATGAAGTTCATTTCCGGCATCATCAATTCGCGGATGAGTTCCATTATTTCGCCTCCCCGCAGTTGCAGAAGCAGCCGTGATCATGCTGGACCAGATGGACGTCATGGCGGTAGACCGCGTCCGCGGCGGCTTGGTCAAAGGTTCCGGCGCGATGCACCGTGACCCGGCGGTTGACGCAGATCACGCTGTCGATTTCGCGGTTGACGAAGCCGAGGTCGTGGGAAACGGTGAGGATGGTCAGCTTGCTCCGCAGCCGGTCGAGGGTGCCGTAAAACTGCTCTTCGGCGCCGGGGTCGATATTGGCGGTGGGCTCGTCGAGCAGCAGCAGATCCGGCTCGCAGGCGAGCGCGCGGGCGATCAATGTCCGCTGCCGCTGGCCGCCGGAGAGATCGGCGAAGGCGCGTTCGGCGAGGTCGGCGATCCCCATTTCCTTCAAGGCCGAAACGGCGACGCGATGATTTTCGGCAGTATAGCGCCCCCAGAAGCCCTTGCGGATGGTGCCCTGCAGCACCACCTCCAGGACCGAAATCGGAAAAGCGGCGTCGAGCTGGTGGTACTGCGGCATGTAACCGAGATGCTGACGCGCCTCCAACGGGCTTTTGCCGAGAATCCGGATGCTGCCGCGCTGCGGGGTCAGCAGGCCGAGGAGGAGCTTGAGCAAGGTGCTCTTGCCGCCGCCGTTGGGTCCGATGATGCCGGCGGACTCGCCGCGATTGATGGTCAAATTGACGTTGACCAAGGTCGGCGAGCCCGCGTCATAGGAGAAGTCGAGATCGCGGATTTCGATGATCGGTTCGCTCATTATCGCTTGAATCCTTTGACAATGTGATCGGTGATGGTGCGGAACGAGGCGATCACATCGGGGGCCAGGGGATCGAGTTCGACGGTGCTGCCGCCGATCGCCTTGGCCAATGCGTTGGCGGCGTTGGGATTGAACTGCATCTGGACGAAAATGGTTTTGACCTGATGCTCGTGCGCTTCCTTGATCACCTCGGCCAGCTGGGCCGGCGAGGGTTCGCGCCCGGAAAGCTCAATCCCGTGCTGTTCAAGCCCGTACGCGTGGGCGAAGTAGCCGAAGGCGGGGTGGTAAACCAGAAAACTCTTGCCTTTGTATGGCGCAAGCTGTTCCTTGCAGTACGCGTCGGTCGCTTCGAGTTCGGCGACCACCTTGGCGAGATTGGCCTTGAATTGCGCAGCCTTTTCGGGATAAAGCTGGACGAGTTCGCGCTCGATCGCCGTCGCGATCACGATGCAGTTTGCGGGCGACAACCAGAGATGGGGGTCGAGCTCATCATGGTCGTGTTTGTGATCGGCTTCCTTGTGGTCGCCATCCTTGTGACCGGCATCTTTGGGTTCGGCGCGGCCGTGTCCGTGTTCTTCGCAGCAGTCTTCTTCCATCGGGATCCGGACAATGTCCTTGCCGACCTCGACCGAACGGATCCGGCCCCGGTCGAGCGCCTTGGCGATCGCGTTTTCAAAAGGCATTCCGGTATGGAAATAAACTTTGGCCCCGGCGATGTCGCGGATTTCACCCGGACGCGGCGAAAAATCGTGGGGACTGCGCCCGACCGGCAGCGCCGAAACCACTTTCAAATCCGGTCCCGCCACCTTCGCCGCCAGGAACGCCACCGGGGGCAAACCGGCGACGATATCCGGCCGGGCCGTATTGTCGCGGCCGCAGCCGCAGAGCGCCAGCAACGCCGCCGCCATCGATAACTGAATCATTCTGATCATCTTCGCACCACTCCCGCAAAATTAAGGGAAACTATTTATACTTATAACTTATCACCGCAAGCGCTGAAATCAAGTTTGTCGCGATTATTTCGGCAATCGATTTGAAAAAGGGAAAAAAGGTGTTATTTTATCAGAATGATTTAGAGAATATTTTTGTAACCATTTAACATACAACTCTAAGGTATAGTTTTGAAAACGAAAATTTTTCTGACCGGCATCACCGGTCTGGTCGGCAGTTCCTTCGTAACCGCTCTGCTGAAAGACCGTCCGGACGCCGAATTCGTCTGCCTCACCCGCGGCGGACGGAATCGTACCGCTGCCGATCGCGTCGCCGAAGCCGTGCGCGGGCAATGCGAATTCGACGGTACCCCCGAACTCTTCCACGAAGTCATGCGCCGGATCGAAGTGATCGACGGCGACGTCGTCACCCTCAACCCTGCCGCGGTCGCCGCCGATCCCAAAATGGCCGGGGTCACCATTGTGTTCCACTGCGCCGCCGACGTCAATCTCAGCAAAGACCCCACCGGCAAGACCTTCCGAATCAATTTCAACGGCACCGAGAACGTCCTCGCGCTGGCGAAACTGATCAAGGCCAAGGAATTCCATTACGTCAGCACCGCCTACGTCGCCGGCCGCAGCCACGGCATCTCCCCCGAAACCCAGGTGCCGGACAACGGCTTCAACAATCCCTACGAGGAAAGCAAATTCAAGGCCGAACAACTGGTCCGCGCCTCCGGCTTCCCGTTCACCATCTACCGCCCGGCGATCATCACCGGCCGCCGCTCCGACGGCAGCATCCGCAAGCCGCTGGCCTTTTACCGCATCCTCGAATTTCTCGCCAAGCTCAAGAGCCACCGCTGCTCCAAACTCGGCATCAGCCCGCTCGAAGACATCGACCTCGAAATCCATTTCCGGACCGTTCCCTCCGAACGCGTCTACTTCGTGCCGATCGACTTCGTCCAGTACGCGGTCACCAAATGCTTCCAGAAGCCGGTCAGCAACCAGACCTACCACGTCACCGGCGACAGCCCGGTTTCCACTATGATGATCGACCGCGCCGTGGCCAAAACCATCGGCCTCAAGGAATTGACCATCTCCGACGACGCCATCGCCCCCAACAAGGACGAAAAATTGATGGAGCGCTTCCTCGGCGACCTCTTCCCCTACTTCTCGGCCGATATTATCTTCGCCCAGAACAACATCCGCGCCGCCCTCGGCAACGAGGCACTGGATTGGAAGTTCGGCGAAAAAGAACTCGAAATCATGATGAAACGCTTCTTCATCGACTTCTTCCCCAACGTCGAATGGATCCAGCAAGTCATCAAACGCTAATCACCAGGGAGGGCCTCACCATGAAAGACCTGAACCAGCAAATCACCGAAAAACTCGAAAGCCTCCGCGTCCACCTCCAGGCCGACGGCGGAGACCTCGAAATCGTCGCCATCAACGGCAAAACCGTCCAGCTCAAACTGCGCGGCGCCTGCGGCTGCTGCCCCCACGCCACCATGACCATCAAAAGCGGCCTCGAACGCATCCTGCGCGAAGAAGTCGACCCCGAAATCACCATCGAACGCGTCCTCTAAGCGCGAAAAAAACACGCACTCCCGACGGGGGAGAGAGCAAAAATTTTAAGGAAATTTTTTCTCCCTCCCCCCGAACCCCCTCCTTCTTTTCAAACCTCTCTATGTCCGGCGCTTTTTCTTTTTTGCATCGCAAAAAAGAAAAAGCGCAGTACGTAAAAGTTTTGGTAAAAGATGAGGGGGTTCGGGGGAGAAGAAAGAAACTTTTTTCAAAAAGTTTTGTCTTCTCCCCCGTCGGGAGTGCGTGTTTTTTTTGCGCTTAGACGGCGACGATCGAGGGAAGATTGCGGAGGTATTCGCTGTGGTCGAGGCCGTAGCCGGCGACGAAGACGTTTTCGA
>CAZRFG010000264.1:0-5151 GCA_964599205.1 uncultured Victivallaceae bacterium | reverse complement strand
GTGGTCTCGCTGGTCGAAAAAGCCTCTCAGGCGATCGACGAGGAAGAGGCCAAGGCGTTGCAGGAGAAGCTCCGCAAATCGCAGTTCGACTTCAACGACTTTCTCTCCCAGCTCCGCCAGCTCTCCCGCCTCGGCGGGATGGAGTCGGTGCTGAAGTTCCTTCCCGGCGGCCGCCAGATCAGCGAGGCGATGAGCGGGGTCGATCCCAAACATTTCGCCCGGATGGAGGCGATCATCCTCTCGATGACCCCGGCCGAACGCGCCAATCCCGACCTGATCGACTTTTCGCGCAAGAAGCGCATCGCCCGCGGTTCCGGGGTGCCGGTCGAACAGGTCAGCGGCCTGGTCAAGCAGTTCGAGTCGATGCGCAAAATGATGAAGCACAACGGCATGATCGGCCGGCTGATGTCCGGCGGTTCGCTGCCGGAAAGTTCCAGTTCGATCGGTTCCTGGCTCAGCGCTCCCGGCGCGGTTTCGCGCAAGGACCAGGACAAGAAGAAGCGGCTGGCCAAGCTCCAGAAGAAAGAGCGCCAGAAGCAGCGGCGCAAAAAGAAGTAAGGGAGAATTGAAGCGATGCTCGGTTTGGCGATAGGCATTCTGGTCGGATTCGGCGTCACGCTGCTGACCAGTTACGGTTTGGGCCCGGTCTGGGGAATCGGCCCGGTCTGGGGCACGGTCTGCGGGATGGCGGCGTTGATCGGCGTACAGCTCGGAATCGGGCTCTGGGTGCGCAAAAAAGTCAATGCGGTCAATGCCAAAATCCAGGCGGTGATGGAGGAGCTCCAGCGCAAGGTCAACCGCAAAATCCAGATGTTCCAGCAGCGTCCCGGCGGCAACCTCAAAGTCGCCCAGCAGATGCTGGAAAAGGATCAGCTCGAGAGCATCCGCGAAGCGATCGCGATCACCTCCGAGGCGGAGGTCTTTTACAAGTGGAATCTGCTGCTCAAAAAGCAGATCAATACGATGCGGATGCTGCTCTATTACCAGATCCGGGAGTTCGACAAGGTCGATGAACTGATTCCGCAATCGATGTTTTTCGACGTCCGCTCGCTGGCGGTCAAGATGGTCCGGATGTACAAAAAGGACGACCCCAAGCTCGACGCCTTTTACCGCAAAAAAGTGAAGAAGTTCAAGGGCGACGACCTCGCTTTGCTGGCTTCGCTCTACAGCTTCATCCAGCTCAAGCGCGATGACGCCGAGGGCGCCTTGCAGACCTTGATCGAGGCCAAGAAAAAGACCGCCAACGAAGTCATCGCCGCCAACTGGGAGGCGCTCGCCAACGGCAAGCCCAAGCAGTATTCCAATGCCGCGCTCGGTGATGCGTGGTATTCGCTTTATCTCGAAGAACCGAAAGTCAAACCACAGCGGGTGCGCGACAGCCGTCCGTTTTGACGGAGGAGAGATCATGCCGGTCGACCGGGTCAGTCGGGAGTTGATGGAGCAGATCGGACAGCGGGTCAACCGCTGGCACGGCGGCGTCGCTTTTCTCGGCGTGGTCGGCTTCGAGCTGATGCACGAACTTGCCCATTTCCGCAAGATCCGGCGGCGGGAACTCTTCTATTACTTTGAACTCTGCGGGCGGCAGTCGCTCGGGATTGTGCTTCTGATCTGCTGGCTGATGGGCGTGGTGCTGGGGATTCAGGCGCAGATCCAGATGCGCAAATTCGGCACCGAAATTTTCATCGCCGACCTGGTTGGCTTCTCGATTTTGAAGGAACTCGGACCGCTGATGGTGGCGATGATCGCCACCGGCCGGGCGGGCTCGGCTTTTGCCGCCGAAATCGGCACCATGAAGGTCAACGAGGAGATCAGCGCGCTGGAGACGATGGGGCTCAGCCCGGTCCGGTTCCTGGTGGTGCCGAAACTCTTTGCGATGCTGGTGGCGATGCCGCTTTTGACCATCTTCGGCGACGCGGCGGGACTCTTCGGCGGGATGCTGGTCGGGGTGACCTACGCCGACATTCCGGCGGCCGCCTACTGGAACCGGACGGTCGAGGTGCTCAAACCGATCACTTTGATCCTCGGATTGCTCAAGAGTTTCGTGTTTGGCACCTTGATCACCCTCGCCGGCTGCCGGCGCGGGTTTGAGGCCGAGGACAACGCGCTCGGGGTCGGCCGCGCCGCCACCGACGCGGTGGTTAGTTCGATTCTGCTGGTGGTGATCGCCGACATGGTGATCACCGTACTTTACTCCTTATTCGGGTACTGATCACATGGAAAACATCATCGAAGTGACGGATCTCACGGTCGGCTACGACGACAACATCGTGCTGGAGAACCTCAATTTTTCGGTCGGCAGCGGCGAGATTTTCGGCATCATGGGCGGTTCCGGCTGCGGCAAGAGCACCTTGCTCAAGCACATGATCGGGCTCTACGCGCCGAAGACCGGCGACGTCCGGATTTTCGGTGAAAGCATGGTCAAGGCGAGCGAGGCGGACCAGCGCAGACTGATGCGGCGCTTCGGGGTGACGTATCAGGGCGGGGCGCTTTTCGGCTCGATGACGGTGCTCGAGAACATCGCGATGGTGCTCGAGGAATACACCGATTTCACGCCGGACAAGGTGCGCGAGGTGGCGGAGGCCAAGCTCGCGCTGGTCGATTTGTCCGGCTTCGGCGACTACATGCCGTCGGCGCTGTCGGGCGGGATGCGCAAGCGCGCCGGGCTGGCCCGGGCGATGGCGCTCGATCCCGCGCTGCTCTTTTTCGACGAACCCTCGGCGGGGCTCGACCCGATCACTTCGGCGGACCTCGACCGGCTGATTCTGCGCATCCGCAAGCAGCAGGGAACCACCATTGTGGTGGTGACCCACGAGCTCGACAGCGTTTTCACCATCGCCGACCGGGTGATCATGCTCGACAAAAAGACCCGGTCGATCGTGGCGGAGGGCGATCCGCGCGAACTCCGGGATCACTCCGACAACATCTGGGTCCGGGAATTTCTGACCCGGGACGGCTTGAAGAAATAGATCAATCAACCCGCTGTCGCCCGGATCGGCCGGCAGCTGGCGAAAAACAGGTGGCTATATGGGCAAATCGCAGCATTTTCTGCAGGGGCTTTTTGTGATCGGGGCGCTCGCCTTGCTGGGCGCGATGCTGTTTTTCTTCGGTTTGTCAAATCTTTTTGTGCGCAAGGCGCATCTGGTGTCGCTCTTCGGCGAATCGGTCCAGGGCCTCGCGGTGGGGTCGCCGGTCAAGTACAAAGGGGTGACCATCGGCGACGTCCGGGAAATCTCGATCCGGGTCGAGGACAAGCTGATCCGGGTGGATATGTATATTGAGCTCAAGGCATTCAGCAATGCCAAGGACAATATGCGCCCCTACCGCAACCAGTACGAGTTCCGCGAATTCCTGGAAAAGGAAATTTCCGAAGGCTTGCGGAGCCGCCTCGAATACGCCGGGATCACCGGACTCCGCTACATCGACCTCGACTATTACGCGCCGCCGGGCCCGTGGCAGAGCGACGCGCCGCAACTGGTGTCGGCGACCAGTACTCTGGTGGTGCCGTCGGCGCCGTCGGCGTTCAAGGACATCATGAAGTCGCTCAACACCGCGCTCGAGCGGATTTCGAAGATCCGTTTCGAGGAGATTTCGGACTCGCTGCTGGCCAATCTGGCCGAGCTCAACCGCTACATGGCGTCGTCGGATCTCAAGGACGCGATTTCGCACCTGCGGAGCATGGCGATCAACCTCGACCGGACCAGCGAATCGATGAATCAGGTGCTGTCGGAGAAGAAGCTGCGTGAGACCGCCGACCTGGTCGATGCCGCGCTGAACTCGATGCGCAAGGTGACCGATCAGGTGAGCCAGGAGCTGGAAAAGGCGCGACTGGCCGAGAGCACCGCGGTCTTCCGCCGCACCACCGAGAACGTCGGCAACGCCGCCGAGATGCTGACCGCCCGCCGCCGCGAGCTTGAAATCACCATGCAGAAGCTCAATGAAACGCTGGATTCGGCGCGCGAACTCCTCGACATGCTCAACGACGACCCGAGCGCGGTGGTGCGCGGCCGCCAGCAGCCGCCCTTGAAACTTGACAAATAAGATGGGAGAGCCGATTTCAAAAAACCTTTCGGGCGCTCAAAACGTCTGTTTCTTCGACTCGCCGGGAGCGATTTCGGGTAATACCGCAGAGGGTATTACCCTCAATCTACCCGGCCATTCGAAAAAACATCCAGTTTCGAATCGCGCCGAAATTACTTTTAAACTCGGCTCATGCGGTACATGAAGTTCTCATTCAAATTTGAAAATTGCGAACAGTACTTTCTCGATCTGATGCAGGGCAAACGCCGGAAACTGCGGGACCGGGCGCTGATCGTGATTTTGTTCATCGCCTCGCGGTTTTACCGGATGATCACCCAGTTCCGGATCTGGCTGTACGACAAGCGGGTGATCCGCAATCACGCGCTGGGCTGTCTGGTGGTCAGCATCGGCAACGTCAGTTGCGGCGGCACCGGCAAGACCCCGGTGGTCGAGGTCTTCGCCAAGACCCTGAGCGCCAAGGGCCGCCGGGTGGCGATCCTGAGCCGCGGCTACCGCAGCAAGAAGCGTTCGACCTGGGACAAGCTCAAGCACATGTTCGACCAGCAGAAGATCGAAGTCCCGCCCAAGGTGGTGTCGGACGGGCGCAACCTGCTGCTCGACTCGGCTTACGCCGGCGACGAGCCCTACATGCTGGCGTCGAATCTCAAGGACGTCGCGGTGATCGTCGACAAGGACCGGGTCAAGTCGGGGCTGTACGCGATCGAGAACTTCGAGACCGACGTGCTGATCCTCGACGACGGGTTCCAGTACCTGATGCTGAAGCCGCACATCAACATCGTCCTGGTGGACTCGACCGATCCCTTCGGCAACGGGCACATGCTGCCGCGCGGGATTCTGCGCGAGCCGATCAAGAACATCCGGCGGGCGGACTATATTTTTCTCTCCAAATCGGACGGGCACCCGAAGCTGCGGCACCTCAAGGCGTTTCTCCGCCGCCACAATCACCGGGCGGAAATCATCGAGTGCACCCACCGTCCGAAACACCTCGAAATGGTCCACGAGCGGGGCCGCCGCGAACCTTTGACCATGCTCAAGGGGGCGAAGGTGGCGGCGCTGTCGGGGATCGCCAGTCCGGCGGGGTTCGAGCGTTTCATCGAGTCGCTGGGGGCGACC
>CAZRFG010000263.1:0-5158 GCA_964599205.1 uncultured Victivallaceae bacterium | reverse complement strand
CCGGCGGTGGTCAGCTCTTTTTTGAGTCCCTCGAGGTCGCTCAGGTTGCGAAAGGTCTCCGCGCCGCCGATGATCCGGCCTTTGCCGTCACGCAACACCGCCGTCGAGATGCTGACCGGAATCCGGTTGCCGCGGTTGTCGATGATGGTACAGGCGAGGTCGACCACCGGCTTGCCCGCTTCGAGAGTCTTGCGCAGTGCGCACGCTCCTTCGCAGAGATTGGAGCGGAAGACTTCGCAGCAGAGCCGCCCCAGCGCGTCGCGGCGGTCGACCCCGATGATTTTCTCCGCCGAGGTGTTGAGGTAGGTGATGCGCCACTCCCGGTCGACGGTGAAAACACCGTCGGAGATGCTTTCCAGAATTGCATTGTCGTTCATGCGGCCGGTCTCCAGTTGCCGGGCGGACGGAGGTTGTTTTGCCGTACACGATACTATAGCGCCGGTGTTGCCGGAATGCAACTCTATCGGCCGCTTGTCGGGTTGCCGCCGGGGCTGGAAAGATGAATTCAATTTTTGATAAATAAAATGAAAAATAATTTAAAAAACAGTAAATGGCGTTATATTAGCAGTGGAATTCATTCCGATTTTCCGCCGGTGAGGGGCGTGGGTGTTAGGGCTTGAAGGCGCGGCATCCGGGAAAAGAACGAAACCGAACGATTGCAACCAGGCGTTGGCGATATCGGTGGAGGAAAATCATGAAGAGTGGTTCAAGGGGGTGTGGCGCCGGATGGCTGAATCCCGCGCAGATCGCCGGTCTGGCGCTGATCCTGCTGGCCGGGGCGGGTTATATCTGGTGGCGGATTCACGCGGTGGATCGGGACCTGCGGGAGGACTTGCTCGAGCGGACCCGTCTGATGGCCCAAGCGGTCAACCTCGAGCGCATGCGGCAATTCAACGGCAGCGAAAATGATCTCGAGCTGGCGGAGTATCACCGGCTGAAAGATCAGCTGGAGCTGTTGCACTCGGTCAATCCGGATGTGCGTCTGATTTATCTGGTCGGCCGCAAGCCGGACGGCTCTCTATTTTTCTTTGTTGACAGCGCTTCCGGCGATTCATCCCGCTCTTCCCGGCCGGGCGTCGGGTTTGATGAAAATTTGGAGACGTTCAAGCAGGCGCTGGCAAAATCCTCCGGGATCGTCGAGGGCCCCGACCGCGATCGCGGCGGGCATTGGCTGTCGGCAATGGTTCCGGTGGAGGACCGCCTGGGCGGACGGACGATCGCCGGGTTCGGCGTCGATCTGGATGCCGGCGAATGGCGGCGGCTTCTGCTCGCCGCGGCCTGGCCGGGGGCGGCGATGACTTTGCTGCTGCTGGGGCTGGTCGCAGGCTGGATGCGACTCTGCAAGCGGCGTAAGCGGCCGGGCGTCACTTCGCCGCGCTGGATGTCTTACCTCCACCCGCTCGGGATCGCGATGACGGGAGTGCTGCTGACGCTTTTTGTGAGTTGGCGGGTTTTGCACCAGGAATTGAGAACCCGGAATCAGATTTTTGCCCAGTTGGCCGCCGGTGAAACCGAGTTGGTGGCCCGGATCATCGAGGAACTGCGGGGCGGCGAGCTCGACGGCCTCAGATCTTTTCTCGCCCACAGTCCGGTGGTGGAGAGCATCGAATTTCACAATTACTGCCGTCATCTGGAGAAAAATCCGCTGGTCAGGGGCTGGGTCTGGATTCCGGTGGTGACGGCTGAGCAAAAAGACGCCTTTGAGACCGCCGCCCGCCGCCGGGGCGATCCCGGGTTCCGGATCTGGCAATTCAACCGGGCCGGGCGCGAGATGGCGGTGACTCTCCGGAGTGTTTATTACCCGGTGCTCTATTCCTCCTCGCCTGAACGCAACCCCGGCGTCCTCGGTTTTGACCACGGCTCCGAACCGGCCCGGCTCAGTGCGCTGAGTGAATCGGGCCGCAGCCGACTGCCCACCGGCACCGGCACGATAAAGCTTCTTAATGATCAGGAAAACGAGCGGGGAATTCTGGTATACGACCCGGTTTTTGATCCCGACGGCGGCGGGCGGCTGCGCGGGTTTGCGATGATCGCAATCCGGATGTCGACGCTGCTGAGCCGGAGCGATGCCAAAAGCGCCCTGACGCACTCGGAGCTCGCAATGCTCCGCCGCGACGCGCCCCCCGAAATGATTGCCGCCAAAGGAACTTCGGCGTCACTCGACGGCACTTCCGTCAATCGTCCGATTTTCGCTTTCGGCAAAGTGTTTTTGCTGACCGTCAAGCCGGGGCCGGAGTTCGTCCGGGCCTATCCCTTGTGGAAGTATGCGCTGACGTTGCTGATCGGCTTGTGCTTCACCGGCGGCGTGGCGGTGATTGTGCTGCTGGTGGGAAGGCGCAAGTCCGAACTTGAGCGAATGGTCTCGGAACGGACGTTCCAGCTCAAGGAACGCGAAGAACGGTTGCTTACGCTGGCCAAGCACAGCCGGACGCTGATCTGGAATGTCGACCTGGAGGGAAAATTCACCTACGTCAATGATGTGTTTGAGTCGCTCCTGGGCTACCGGAGCGAAGATTTGCTCGGTCGTTATTTTTACGAGATCTACCCCGAATTCCGCCGTGAATTCGTCAAAAAAATGCGGTTTGAGTACTTCAAGTTGCAGCAATCCTACAACAATGCCGAAGACCGGGTTCAGGCCAGGGACGGACATCTGGTCTGGATTTCGTCGAACGGCATGCCGCTCTTTGACCCCGCCGGCAAGATGGTCGGCTACAGCGGCGCCTGCACCGACATCAGCAATCGCAAAGAGGCCGAAGCCGGCTTGCTGCGCCAGAGCGAATTTCAGAAGATGCTCAGTCACATCGCCTCCAGCTGCATCAATTTGCCGCTGGACCGGATCGACGCGGCGATCAATCAGTCGCTCGGCGAGCTCGGGCGGCTGTTTGATGTCGACCGCTTTTACGTTTTCGCCTACGATTTTGAAGGCCAGTGCTGCTCCAATACCCACGAATGGTGCGCGCCGGGTATTTCGCCGCAACTCGAAAATATGCAGAATCTGCCGTTTGCCGATTTTCAGCAGTGGATCGAACTCACCTGTCGCGGCGAAATCGTGGACATTCCCGACGTCGAGGCAATGGATCACGGCGAACCGTTGAAAAAAATCCTGCAATCGCAGGACATCCGGAGTCTGTTGTGCGTGCCGTTGATGAGCGAAGGACAGTGTTTCGGCTTCGTCGGCTTCGATTCGGTACGCAGCCATCACCGCTATACCGCCGAAGAGGTCAATCTGCTCCAGGCTTTCGCCGACATGCTGGTCAACATCCGGAGCCGCCGCGAGACCGAGGAGGAACTTTTGCGCCGGGGCCGCGCAGCAGAGGCCGCCAACCGCGCCAAGAGCGAATTCCTGACCAATATGAGCCACGAAATCCGCACCCCGATGAACGGGGTTGTCGGCGTCTCCGAAATGCTGGCCGGAACCAATCTTGACGCCGAGCAGAAAAACTACCTCGAGATCATTCGATCCAGCGGCAAATTGATGTTGGAGCTGGTCAATGAACTCCTTGATTACGCCAGGATCGAAACCGGCCGGATTCAGGTCGAGCAAACCGAATTCAACCTCGACGACCTCCTTGACGGCGTGGTCGGCGCCCTGATTCCCGCGGCGCACCACAAAAATCTGGAGTTGATTGTCGCCGTCTCGCCGCGTATTCCGGACCGGCTCTCCGGCGACTTGCTCCATTTGCAGCAGATTCTGATGAATCTATGCGGCAACGCGGTCAAATTTACCGACCGGGGTGAAGTTGCCATCCAGGTCGCTCTGGAGGCCGAGAGCGACGACTCCGTCACTTTGCACTTCGCCGTCCGGGATACCGGGATCGGGATTTCCAAGGAGCAGTGCGGGGCGCTTTTTGAAGCCTTTCACCAGATCGACCCCTCGGTCAGCCGCCGTTACGGCGGGGCCGGACTGGGACTGGCGATCGCCCGGCGGCTGGTGGGATTGCTCGGCGGCGAATTGAATGTGACCAGCGAACCCGGTATTGGCTCGGAATTCAGTTTCTCGGCGCCGCTCGCCAAAGTCGCCGGGGCGGGTTCGAAAGAACCGGAGCATCCGGCGAAATGGCGCGAATGCCGCATCCTCGCGGCCGACGACAACGGCTCGGTCCGGCAGTTGTTGCGGGATGAATTGAACTATCGCGCTTTTCGCGTGGAATGCGCCGCCGACATCCAAAGCGCGCTGGCGCTGCTCGCCGACGGCACCCTCAAGGGGGATCCGTTCCGGGCAATGCTGATCGACCTTGAACTCTTCGGCGCCGGGCTTGAAGCATCGCTGGCGGCGATCATCTCCGATCCGCAATTGAACGGGGTCGCGCTGATCGCCATGCTGCGGCCGGGGTGTTTGCTCGACGAGGCGCACCTGCGCCGACTCGGCTTCGCCGCGGTGCTCAACAAACCGGTGCGCGGGGCCAATCTCGACCGCGTGCTCAACGCGGTGATCGATGTCGGCCCCGCCGCCGAACCCGCTTCGCCCGCCGCTCCGGCTCCCGGGCCGGTTCCCGGAGCGGCGCAATCCGACATCCTGCTGGCCGAAGACAATTCGACCAATCAAAAAGTGATGCTGCTGATGCTCCGCAAACTCGGTTTGCGGACCGACGTCGCCGAAAACGGATTCGCCGTGCTCAATCTGCTCGCCGTCAATTCGTACCGGACGGTGCTGATGGATATCCAGATGCCGGAGATGGACGGTCTGGAGGCGACCCGGCGGATTCGCGATCCGGCGAGCCGGGTCCTCGATCACCGCATTCCGATCATCGCGGTGACCGCCCACGCGGTGGCGGGCTATCAGGAGAGCTGCCGCGAAGCCGGAATGGACGACTACCTCGCCAAACCGGTCACTCCCGCCGCATTGCGCCAAACCCTCTCCCGCTGGATTTTTTTGCCGTGAAGCGCGGGAAATCTCTCATTTTGCCGGTCGTCGTTGCTTAGTCGCGTACCTGAGTACGCTCCTTCGTACCTCCTCGGGCAAAACGCGACATTTCCTCGCGCTTCGCGGCAAAAAATGGTTGGCGGGCGGCACGGACGGGGAGAGGGGGAGGGGAGTGTGCTGGCGCACGGCTCCCCCCGGAAGACGGAGGGATGGGGGGAAGGAGCGCGCTGGCGCACGGCTCCGGGGGATGGGGTGAGGGTGAGTTTTTTCGGGAAAACGCGCTTGACAATCGGG
>CAZRFG010000262.1:0-5168 GCA_964599205.1 uncultured Victivallaceae bacterium | reverse complement strand
CGTTCGCCGGGGGCGTTGCCGGCGTAGTGGAGCACGTAGGGAAAGGTGAAGGGTGAGCCGAACTGGCGGTAATTGATATAGAGCTGGAGCGCGATCAAGCCGAGATAAACGCCCGCTCCGATCAGCAGTGCGCGGACGAGATACCCGAGTGACCCCAGCGCTTCGCGGTGCCGGAAGTAGAGCGCGCACCCGATCGCCGGAGCGAAAAAGATGTTGTTGAGCCGGGTGAGGCACCCCAAGGCGAAAATCGCCGCGACGATCGCGACGCTCCAGCTTTTGGCCGGCAGTTTGAGCGCGGCGTAAATCGCTCCGAGTACCAGCAGCGTCGACGGCGTGTCGCTCATCGCGTTGAAGCCCCCGGCGATCATGATGGTGTAGTTGAAGAAACTCATCCGGGAACCGGCGATGTCGAAATAGCTGGTGAATTGTTCGGTCTCCCAAACCGGAATGTAGTGGGCGAGGACCGGCCAGAATACCCAAAAAAGACACCCGGCGAGCGCCCTTTTTGAGCTCATGCCGAGTTCTCGCAGCAACAGGAAGCCGATCCCGATGCTGAGCGGAGACAGCACCAGCGCCGAAAAATAGGAAAAGCCGACTGCCAGTTCATAATAACTCTGCGCTCCGCTCACCAGCACTGCCGGCAGCAGAAAGAGCAACCCGTGGCCGATCGGATAAGACCACGGACCGTCCCAGCGGTTTTTGAGCACCTCAAGCGCGACTTGCAAATAGCCGGACTCGTCGGAGGGCGAGCAGATGAGGTTGTTGGTCCGGCTGGTGGCGTAGAGCATCAGAAACTGGCGCAGCAGAATCAGCAATGCGAAAAAGAGCCATTTTTCGGTTTCCGTCCCGGCGGCGACGCGACCGCTTCGCCGTCCCCGGAGCCAGGCGACCAGGGCGACGGCGGATAGGATGCCGGTGAGGGCGAACAGCGCTTTGCGTCCGGGCACCGGCGGCGCGTCGATGCTGAAATGGGTGCCGTCGGATTTTTCCTCCAGAGTGATATACGGCGCGGCGAATCGGGTGCTCCCGTCGGGCATGTTGAATGCATAGACATCGGTGTAGTAGGCCATCGGATGCCGGGCGTAAAAAGCCCGGATCGGTTTCGCCGTGACCTTTTCGATCCGCTCCGGCAACCGGCCGACCGGCGCTTTGGTGAGATCGAGGTCGGCGAAGACCGGCGTGTCGCGGGGAAGCGTAATTGCACCGGCGACGAATGCGGCAAACAGAATAATGCTCAGCAGGATTTTTTTCATAACAGCAAAAATACCCCGCCAAGCAGAAAATGCAAGCGTTGAAATAAAAAAACGCCGGAGCGGTATCGCCGCCCCGGCGTCGGCAAAGGTTGCTTATTCCTTGTCTTCGGCCTGCGAGGCCTGATATTTGCTGATGATCGGCCCGGCCACGCTCGGCGGGACTTGCTCGTACCGCGCGAAGTCCATTTCAAAGGAGCCGCGCCCCTGGGTCATGCTGCGGAGCTCGGTGGCGTACTTCTGCATTTCGGCGAGCGGCACTTCGGCGTTGACCACCTGGAGCCCCTCGTCGGTGTCCATGCCGAGAATCCGGCCGCGCTTGTGGTTGATGTCGCCGGTGATGTCGCCCATGTAGGCTTCCGGAACTTGAATCCTGACCGCCATGATCGGCTCGAGCAGAACCGGCCTGGCCTTGCTGATCGCCTCCTTGAACGCGGTGCGCGAGGCGATCTTGAACGCCATTTCGTTGGAGTCGACGGGGTGATCCTTGCCGTCGAAGACCGAGACTTTGATCCGCTCGACGTGACAGCCGACCAGGGGGCCGCGGAGCATGGTTTCCTGAACCCCTTTTTCCACCGCCGGAATGAAGTTCCGGGGAATCGCGCCGCCGACCACGTCGTTGCTGAATTCATAGCCCGCTTCGTTGGGGCAGATCCGCAGATGGACTTCGGCGAACTGGCCGGAACCGCCGGACTGCTTTTTGTGGCGGTAAGCCGCTTCGGCGGGGGCGGTGATGGTTTCCCGGTAGGGGATCTTGGGAGCGGCGAGGAGGGCGTCGACTTTGTAGACGTCTTTCAGCCGCCGCAGCGCGATCGCGAGGTGCTGGTCGCCCATTCCGGAGAGCAGCAGTTCATGGGTTTCGTCCTGGCGGCCGACCTTGAGGGTGGGGTCGCACTCGCTCATTTTGTGAAGCGCGGTCAGCATTTTGTCGTCCTCGCCGCTCTTGGCGGCGGCGAGCGAATAGGACATCACCGGGTGCGGATAGTCGATCGGCGGCAGCTCTTTGGCGGTCGGCGAGGTGCTCAAGGTGTCGCCGAAGTGGGTGTCCTTGAGCTTGGTCACCGCGAAAATCGTGCCCGGTCCGGCGGCGTCGGCCGGGGTCTGGATTTTGCCGTTGACCAACAGCAGCTGGCCGAAGCGCTCCTTGACGCCGCGGTTGAGGTTGTTGACTTCGGTATCCGGCTTGAAGACGCCGGAGCGGACCCGGATGAAAGTCAGCTGGCCGAGGAAGGGGTCGTTGATATTTTTAAAGACCAGCCCGATCGCGGGGCCGTCGTCGGAGACGTTCTGTTCGGATTTGTCGGCGAAAATCACGGTGCGGGCGAGGGGGGAGGGGAAGTAGTCGGCGATGAAGTCCATCAATTCGGTGACGCCGATGTCCTTGACGGCCGAACCGCCGAGCACCGGGATCACTTTTTTGCTGAGGATCGCGGCGGCGAGGCCGCGGCGGATTTCGTCGTCGGTGAGGGTGGCGCCGTCGAGGTAGCGCATCATCAGTTCTTCGTCGGTTTCGGCGATGGCGTCCATCCAGAGGCCGCGGCATTCGGCGACGTCGTCGGCGATTTCGGCGGGGACGTTCTTTTCAAAGAGGACATTGATCACGCCCTTGAGATCGGCCTCTTTGCCGACCGGCCAGGTGATCGGGATGACCACGTTTTTGCCGTGGTTGGCGCGCATTTTTTCCAGCGTGGCGCGGAAGTCGGAGCGTTCGCGGTCGAGGCGGTTGATGAAGCCGAAGCGGGGAATGTCGCGTTGGCGGGCGAATTTCCAGGCGCGGGCGGTGCCGACCTGCGGCCCTTCGACGCCGTCGAGGACGACCAAGGCGCCGTCGGCGGCACGCATGGAGCTTGCGGTATCGCCGACGAATTCAGCGTAACCCGGGGTGTCGGTGAAGAAAAAGTGTTTGTCTTTCCAGATGCAGTTGAGGACCGAGGAGTAGATGCTGGAGCGTTTTTCCTGTTCGTCGGGAGAGAAGTCGGAGATGCTGGTTTTCTGATCGACCGACCCGAGCCGATCCACCGCTTTCGCCTTGTAGAGCATCAGATCGGAAAGCGAGGTCTTGCCGCTTCCCGAGTGACCCGCAATGACAAAGTTACGACAATCCACAGCTTTTTTCATAAAGAACCCCTTGGTTAATGGTTAGGTTTTTATGTCTGCATCACTGGTTATCATCACTGTCTTCAACTCTACTAATAGCAGGACAAAGATCAAAAGCAAGGTGTTTTTTGCGAAAATCGGAGAAAGTTTTTTTGGGATTCGAGGTTGCATCGACGAGGTTCCGGAGCAATAGTAAATTTCATCATTTTACGCAATTGCAAACGGGAGGACTTTTCAATGAAACCATTGCTGCAAATGGCGGCGCTGCTGGCGGCGGGAACCTGTGCCGCCGCCGAGCTCCAGCCGAAAATCGGCGGCGTCGCGTTCCGCTTCGACGACAATCAGACCACGCAGAAATGGCGCGAGCTCGGCGAGGTCTTCGGCCGCTATCAGGCTCCTTTCGGACTGTCGATCAACTTCGCCCGCCCCGAGCTTGACGATCCCGCCTTCCGCGCCCAGCTGCTGGCCTGCGAAGCGGCCGGGTGCGAGGTGATGGACCACACTCCGCTCCACCGGGTTTTCAACCACACCTTTGCCACCGCGGCGGAAGCGGACCAATTCCGCGACCATCCGGCGGTCGACCATGTCGCCGGCAAAACCGTCTATTTCAAGCATACCGTCCGCCCGGAAATCGCGGCGGGAAAATTGACCTTCGCGGTCGACGGCAACCGGCTCGGGAAGTCGCCGGAAATCGAGCAGTTGCTAGCCCGGGAGAACTTCGTCTATTCCCCCCGCATCGGCAAGGCTTTTTCAACCCGCAAAGAGCAGGACGGCAGCTATAAACTGCTGAGCTTTTATGAAGAGGACAATGTCGATCTCGGCAAGCTGCCGCCGGAAGAGTGGCTGGTGCTGAAGCGCTTCGGCGCATTCGCGGTCGCCCCCGGCGGACTGCGGATGCTGGCGGAAATTGCCCGCGACCGGGCCCGCGAAGCCGGTCTCAAGCCGCTCAAAAGCTGGATTCTCCCCGGCGGCCGCGAGGGGGTGATCAACGGGCGCGAAGTCGAGGAAGTGTACGGCCGCGAATTCGGCTACACCTCGGCGGCGACCTATCAGGATCCGGCTTTGCGGATTTACAACGAGCCCGATCCGCAGCGCTGCCGCTTCGCTTTTCAGTGGGGAAGCTTCAATCTCGAAAAGGAAGACGTCGCCGCGGTCAAAAAGAAGATTGCCGACCAGGTGGCCCGTAACTACGTCCTGATCGGTTCCGCCCACATGTGGGTCGGCCAGGTGCCGGGCGGATGGGAGGGATATCTCAAGCGGCACGACGAACTCCTCAAATGGTGCCGCGAACAGAACATCGAAATCCGGACCCAGAGCGACTGGGTCGAGCGCCTCTACGGCCGTAAGCCCGATCCGGCGTGGAATATCATGCCGAAGTTCGAAACCGACCGCGACGGCGACGGCATTCCCGACGGCTGCCGGCTCGGCGATGGCGTCAAATCGGAAGGGGGCGTGCTCAGCGCCGGCCGCCGCGGCCCGGTTTTCACGGTCGAACGCCTGTCGGGGATGGAGCGCGGCGTCAACGAGTTTGCGATCGACTGCCGCAGCGCGGCGGGAACCCGACTGGCGGTGAGTTGGACCTTCTTCAACCGGGCCGGCGAAACCGGCAAAGGGGAGCAGGCATTTACGCTCGCCGGCGGCGACGCTTTTCAAAGTTGCCGGACGCCGGTCGAGGTGCCCGCCGACACGGTGGCGATGACCATCGGCGTCCGGCTGGAAAGCGACGCCGCGATCGAGCTCAAAAATCCTTCCTTCCGGCAGTGAATTTCAGTTGCGGTCCCAGTAGTTTTCGGCGTGGCCGTTGGTGGCGCCGTTGGCAAA
>CAZRFG010000261.1:0-5189 GCA_964599205.1 uncultured Victivallaceae bacterium | reverse complement strand
ACAAAAGCGTCCAGACGAAACCGTCCTGAGCCGGCGCCATCAGCCGGTAAGGGATCGGGAGCCAATTGGGTTTGTCGCTTGCGTCATTTCTGCAACATTTTTCGCCTTCCGCTCAGGACTTCAACCGAGCCTCTTCCGGGGACCGGCGACCTATTGTTATTTTTTGATTTTTATCGCTTTCGCTGATTTGTTTATTTCAAATTCCCGGCTTATATTTCCGACGAGGCCGGTTTTTGGGGAAGCCGGCCGATCCATTGATTTCGAGTAAAAAAACAATTTTTCCATGGGAGTCCAATGAAAGATGAAAGAGAATGTTGATGCCGCTCCTCAGGACGGCAAAACGCCTCCGCCGTTCGATCAGCAGATCGAAATGATCTCCTCGCGACTCGAGAGCATCCGGTTGATGCGCAAGCGCCAGATGCTCGCCTCGGTGCTCGGCGTAGTGGTGATCATCGTGCTGTTCTCCATCCTGATCGGCAATTTGTTTCGAATCTCCAGAGACTTCGATGTCAAAGAGCTCGCCGTCGACCTGACCCGGAACGCCAATATCGTCACCGATTCGCCCGAATTCAACGGCATGATCGACGATATGAAGACCGTGATGCTTCCGGCGCTGAAAACCGAAATGGCCGCCGCCTTCCAGCGCGAGCTGCCGAATTTCCGCCAGAAAGGCCTCGATTCGCTTGAGGAACTCCAGAAGTTCGTCAAGGTCAACGTCCGCAATCAGGTGCTGGCCAAGCTCGAAAAACGGCTCAAGACGATCGAGCAGAAAGTGCTCGCCAAGCACAACCCCAAAGATCTCGATTCGATCGAAAAAGCGCTCGACAAAGTCAACGCAAGATTCATGGATGACATGGCGTCAATGCTCGAAAAAGAACTCGGCGGCGCCGTCGAAAGCCTGGCCGGACTCGATGCCCAGATTCAGGAATTCAAGAAGACCCCGGAATTCGCCAACCTCAAAGGCTACCACGCCGAGGAAGTCGAAAACAAACTCCTTGAAACCTTCCTCGAACTCTGGATTTGTCAGCTCAATCCCGCCAAAGCCCAGGCGCTCGCGATGCCGGAAAGGACGCCGTCGAAATGAAAAACAGCAACCTCGAAAAACTCGAAGAAATCCTCATTAAAATCAATGAGGAGGAGAAATACTACAACGCGGCGCTCCGCCGCACCGTGATCGTCTACGCGATCCTGATCATCTTCATCGCCGGGTACACCACCTGGCTCACCGCCAAACTTCAGTCCGAAGTCACGCCGAAGAACGTCGCGGTGCTGATCAACACCTCGATCAAGGAGTCGCTGCCGACCATCCGCGGCAACGTCCGCCAGATGATGGTGCCGGCCGCCCGCGATCTCGCCTCGCGCACCGTCCAGTCGGCGCTCGACATGATCCCGGCGGGGACCAAGCTGATCCAGAACACCGTCACCACAACGGTTGACACCATGTTCAACCGCTTCGACCAGGAAACCATCACCCCGATGGAGGAGGTGATCCTCCGCAACATCGACGAGGTGCTGGCCAATAAAGATATGGTCACCAACCCCGACCTCGCCGACATTCTTTCCAGGAAAGTCACCGCGAGCCTTCAGGTCGAACTCAAAAAAGTGGTCTGCAACGAAGCCTTCACCGACATCGCCAATCTCAAACTCCGGCTCAAAACGCTGCTGGATACCCCGGCTGACAAGCTGACCTTTCAGCAGCAGCAGGAAAAGATGTTCATCATCTACTGGCTGGCGATGATCGAAAAAGCTCCGCGGAAGTAACCCGTACCCTTATCCCGGGGAGGAATCCGCTGCGGCGGGTTCCTCCCGTTTTTATCGAGGTGGAAGATGATTCATGACTACGACAGGCAAGTTTATGCCGCGCTGCTGGGCAAGGTGATCGGAGTCTATCTCGGCCGTCCGGTCGAGGGCTGGAGCAAAGCTGAAATCGCCCGCCGCGTCGGCGTCGTCGACCGCTATCTCGACGCCGAGCTGCAAGTGCCGCTGGTGGTGGCCGACGACGATATTTCCGGAACTTTGACCTTTGTCCGGGCGCTGGAGGATTCAGGGCTCTACGCCGACACTCCGCCCGATTTTTTCGGCAAGACCTGGCTCAACTATCTCATCGAGAACAAGACCATTTTGTGGTGGGGCGGCATGTCGCTCTCCACCGAGCACACCGCCTATCTCCGGCTCAAGCAGGGCGTCCCCTCGCCCGAATCCGGCTCGGCCGCGCGCAACGGACGGGTGATCGCCGAGCAGATCGGAGCGCAGATTTTCATCGACGGCTTCGGCCTGGTCGCGCCCGGCAATCCCGAACTCGCCGCCAGGCTCGCCCGGATGGCGGCACAGGTGTCGCACGACGGCGAAGCGGTTCACGCCGCGGTGGTGGTGGCGGTGATGGCGAGCCTCGCCTTCGTCGAAAAAAACCTCGAAAAGGTACTCGACGCGGCAATCAAATTCATTCCCGCCGACGCTTTGATCGCCCGGGTCCACCGCGACGTCCGCGAATGGGCACGGCTCGACCGCGACTGGGAGCGCACCTTTGACCGGATCGAGGAGCGTTACGGCTACCGGATCTACGGCGGCAACTGCCATGTCATTCCCAATCACGCGGTGATGGTGATGGCCTGGAGCTACGCCGGCAACGACTTTTTTGAAGCCCAGAAAATCGTCAACAGCGCGGGGTACGACACCGACTGCAACGCCGCCAACGTCGGCTGCGTCTCGGCGCTGATCGCCGGCCTTGAGCGGCTCGACGATAAATACGATTTCCGCACCCCTTTCGCCGACCGGCTGATCATCCCCTCGGCCGAAGGCACTTACGCCGTGACCGACGTCTGGAACGAAGCGCAGAGAATCGCCCGGATCGGCCGCCGGATCGCCGGTGAAACGCCGGAGCCATTCGGGCCATGGCAGAATTTCAGCCAGCCGGGAGCGGTCCACGGTTATCAGTCGGAGTCACTTGCGATCGGCAATCCGGACGGCCGCGGGCTGCGGATTGCGGCCGCCGCCGCGGGCGAACTCGAGACCCCGGTCCTGTATCCATCCGGCGGCGCGGGGGCCTATCAATTTCTCGGCACGCCGCGGTTGTATTCCGGCTACCGGGTCAAGGCCCGGTTCAGCGGTCGGGGGCGGCTGGGGATGTGGATCGGGACGGCCGACCAAATCTTGCGTTCGCCGCGGGTCGATGCGGCGGCGGGGGCGCTCGAATGGACCTTGCCCGATACCGGCGCGCAGCCGGTCCGGCGCTTCGGCTTCAACATCGAAGCCGGCAGCGAACTCGTTCTCGAGGCGGTCGATTTCGCGCCTTCGATGGAACTTGATTTCGGCGACCGGGCGGGCGGAGAAGGGTGGATCACCGATCTTGATCTGATCCGCGGCGCATTCTCCGACGATCCCGCCCCGGTGGTGCATTTCGGCAAGAACCGGGGTGTCGGCGTCGGTGTCACCGGAACGCTCGACTGGGTCAATTACCGGATCGGCTGCGACTTCAAAATCCACGCCGCCGACCGCGCCGGCATCGTCTTCCGCTACCAGGGACTCTGCCGCTATTACGCGGTGGTGAAAACCCGGACCGGACTGGAGCTGATCCGCAATCACTACAGCGAAACCGTGCTCGCCTCGATCCCGCTGAGCTGGGAAAACGACCGCCGATACCGGCTCGAAGTCACCCTCCGCGGCCCGGCGATAACGGTGAGTCTCGAGGGGCGCGAAGTGCTCAAGGCCTTTGACGGCGCATTTCCCGCCGGCGGCGCGGGTTTCATGGTTGAAAACGGCCTCGCCGGCGTCGCCGCCCTGCGGATCGAAGCGATCACAGATCCTTGAGTGCGCGGTTGCCGTCGCTGGCGGCGGCGGCCTGCTCGATTTTTTCGCATTGCGCAGTCAGATTGGCCAGCAGCGCATGGGTATTGTCGGCGGCGGTGTTGTCCCCGGCGCAATCGAGGATCCGAAAGACGTTCATCACCGTCAGCTGCGACGGCGGCAGCGCCGGCAGATAAGCGGTTTCTCCATTCTCCGAACCGCTCGGGACCAGAATCCGGCACTCGACCAGTTCATTGAGATACATCCGCACCTGAAAGGTGGTGAGGTGGAGTTTGGCGACGATCTCCGACTCCCGGGTTCCCCCCTGCCCCGCTTCAAAATTGCGGCAGACCAGCCGGATCAGCGCAAAGAGGTAGCGCCGCTGCAGCCGCCGGCTGAGTTTGACATGGGATTTCTCAAACTGCCCGGTCGCCGCATTCTGGTGGACAAAGGTCAGTTCGGCCCCGAAAAGCACGATCTGCCACGACCACTGCAACCACAGCAGAAACAACGGCACGATCGCGAAGCTGCCGTAAATCGCGTTGTAACCGGACAGCGCGAACTGCAAATAGAGCAAGGCGTTCTGCAACGCGAAAAACAGCGTCCCGGCAAAGAGCGCGGCGATCAGCGCCGAACTCAACCGGACTTTGGTATTGGGCACCACGTAGTAGATGAACCAGAACACCACCCAGGCCACCACCAACGGCACCAGCCGGATTATCATCTCCAGCGCCACCACCGCGCCGTGCGACAGGAGCGGCAGCTGCCGCGCCAGGTCGAGCAGCACCACCCGGGTCACCGCGGTGCTCCCGGAGACCACGATCAGCAGGATCGGCGTCACCACCATCATCGCCAGATAATCGCTCATTTTGTGGAAAAAATTGCGCCGCTTGCGAATCCCCCAGATCCGGTTGAAGGTCTCCTCGATGTTGTTCGCCAGCATGATCACGGTACCGAAGAGCAGCACCACGCCGACCCCGGCGACCACCCCGCCGCGCGCCCGGTGGAGGGTGTTGTCGACGAAGTGACAGAGCCATTCGAGCGTCGATTGATGCTCGGAGAAGCGTTCAAAAAGTTCCTGACGGAGAATATTCTCCAGTCCGAACCCCTTGGCGATGCCGAAGAACAAGGCGGCGATCGGCACCACCGCGAACAAGGTGTAGTAGGTCAGCGCGGTCGCCTGGCGGCCGGAATCGCCGTCGACGAAAAAGCGGATGCCGAGCACCACGATCCGGGTCAGTTTTCCCAGGGGGCTCAGCTCCGGATACGGTGTGATGCCGTCGTAAATGTATTTCAGTTTTGATACGGCTTTCATGACAGTTCTCCATGATATGAGTCGATTACAAAAGTACTTTCGAAACGATCCGAAAGAGGATCTTTTTCCGCATTACCGGGTAGATTGAGGG
>CAZRFG010000260.1:0-5192 GCA_964599205.1 uncultured Victivallaceae bacterium | reverse complement strand
AACTGGCCGGTCGGCATCGGCGGGCAGAAGAACCCCGGCGTCTGCAACAACGTCGGCCGCATCCCCGGCGCCATCGGCTACACCGAATACACCTACGCGCTGGAGGCGAAAATCGCCACCGTCCAGCTCAAGAACCAGGCCGGAAAATTCCTCGCCGCCAACACCGAAACCATCGCCGCCTCGGCCCGCAACGCCGACTGGAAAAACGCCCCCGGCTTCTACATGGTGCTGACCGACCAGCCCGGCGACAACAGCTGGCCGATCACCGGCGTGACCTACATCCTGATCAAAGCCAAGCAGGCCAATGCGGCCAAGTGCGACGCGCTCTTCGCCTACTTTGACTGGTGCTTCACCACCGGGGCCAACACCGCGGAAAAACTCAACTACGTCGGCATCCCGCCGGAAGTGATCGAACTGGTCAAAACCGAACGGGCGAAAGCGATCACCCGCTAAGGAGACTATGAACATATCCCGCAAAACCTGGATCAGGGGCGAAGACGGCGACCGGCTGTTCCGGTACGCCGTCCTCGGCGGAGCTTTGATCATCCCGCTGTTGATGGCCGGTTTCTTCGTCCAGCTCGGAACGAGCTCGATTCCGGCCTGGCGGGAGTTCGGCTTCGGCCTGATCACCGGCACCGAATGGGATCCGGTGGCGAACCGTTACGGCGCGCTCCCGGCGATCGTCGGGACGCTGCTGACCACCGCGATCGCGGTGGCGGTGGCGGTGCCTTTCGGCTTCGTCACCGCGCTCTATCTGGTCAATGCGCCGCCGTGGATCGGCAGGCCGCTCAGCCAGGCGCTCGATCTCCTCGCCGCGATCCCGAGCGTGATCTACGGGATCTGGGGTTTGTTCGTACTGGTGCCGGTGATGCAGAGCCGGGTGATGCCGTTCCTCGCCGACACCTTGATGCTCAAAAAAGTGCCGTTCTTCGGCGATCTCTTCAACGGCTTCGGGATTCTCACCGCGGCGGTGATCCTCTCGCTGATGATTCTCCCGTATATTTCGGCGATCATGCGCGACGTTTTCGCGATGACCCCGACCATGCTCCGCGAATCCGCCTACGGGATCGGATGCACCCGCTGGGAGGTGGCCTTTGACATCGTGATGCGCTACGGCGCGCGCGGCATCCTCGGCGGGATCTTCGTCGGCCTCGGCCGGGCGCTGGGAGAGACCATGGCGGTGCTCTTCGTAATCGGCAACATTCCGGCGATTCCGCACTCGCTTTTCGACAGCGGAACCACCATTTCGGCGACGCTGGCCAACAACTTCGCCGAAGCCGACGGGCTGATGCGGAGCGTGCTCTTCGCCCTCGGGCTGCTGCTGTTGGCGATGTCCTTTGCGGTCCAGCTCTTCGCCCAGTACTATCTCAGCGCCACCGGCGCCAAACGGGGGGAAAAGAAATGAATCCTCTGGCTCCTCACATCCTGGTCCGGCGCGGCCTCTTCAAGCGCAAACTGGTCGACAACCTCGTCCGCATCGGCTCCTTCCTGGCGCTGGCGGCGGCGATCGGCGGCATGCTCTGGATTCTCGCCACCGTCGCCGTCCACGGGGCAAAAATGATCGACTGGGGCTTCCTCACCGAGCCGACCAAACCCTACGGCACCCCCGACTCCGGGGTCGCCAATGCGATCGTCGGCACCGTGCTGATCACCCTCGGGGCGGCGGTGATCGCGCTACCGGCGGCGATCGCGGCGGGGATTTATCTAGCCGAATTCGGCAAAAACACCCGGATCGGACACCTGATCCGCTTCTCCGCCAATGTGATGATGGGAATGCCCTCGGTGCTGGTCGGACTCTTCGTCTACGCCGTGCTGGTGGTGCCCTCCGGCACCTTCTCGGGCTTCGCCGGGGCGCTGGCGCTGGCGATCATCATGTTTCCGGTGGTGATGCGGACCACCGAGGATATGCTCGCGATGGTGCCCGACGCGCTCCGCGAATCGGCGCTGGCGCTGGGGATGACCCGCGCCCGGGCGACCATTTTCATCGTCTGCCGGACCGCCCGCAACGGCCTCGCCACCGGGGTGCTGCTGTCGATCGCCCGGGTCAGCGGCGAGACCGCGCCGTTGCTGTTCACCGCACTCTGGAGCGACAGCTGGCCGAAGCATTTCTTTTCCGAACCGACCGCCAGTTTGCCGGTGATGATCACCGAGTACGCCACCAATTCGCCGTTCGCCGAACAGCACGCCGCCGGCTGGGGCGCGGCGCTGGTGGTGACCGCGATGGTGCTGATGCTCAATATCGGCTGCCGGCTCATATTCAAGGAGAAACATCATGGATGACCAGACCCCCAAACTCAAAATAGCCACGCGCAAGCTGAACTTCTTCTACGAAGACAATCATCAGGCGCTGATCGACAACGACCTCGACATTTTTGCCAATCAGGTCACCGCGGTGATCGGCCCCTCGGGCTGCGGCAAATCGACCCATCTGCGGGTTTACAACCGGATTTACGAACTCCACCGCAACCAGCGGGCGGTCGGCGAAGTGCTGCTCGACGGCAAAAACATCCTCGACGCCGACGTCGACGTGCTCGAGCTCCGCCGCCGGGTCGGGATGATCTTCCAGAAGCCGACCCCGTTCCCGATGTCGGTCTTTGACAACATCGCCTACCCGATGCGGCTCCACTTCAAGTTGAGCAAGAGCGAGATCGCCGGACGGGTCGAGTACGCGCTCCGCGGCGCTTCGCTGTGGGAAGAGGTCAAGGACAAGCTCAAGGCCAGCGGCCTCGCCCTCTCCGGCGGCCAGCAGCAGCGGCTGTGCATCGCCCGGGCGATCGCCTCGGAGCCGGAAGTGCTGCTGATGGACGAGCCGACCTCGGCGATCGACCCGGTCGCCACCGGCAAGATCGAGGAACTGATCCTCGAGCTCAAGAAGCGCTTCACCATCGTCATCGTCACCCACAACATGCAGCAGGCGGCCCGCATTTCGGACCGCACCGCCTTCTTCTTCAAGGGACATATCATCGAAGTGGACAAGACCGAGAAGATTTTCACCAACCCGGCCGAGAAGAAAACCGAAGAATACATCACCGGACGTTTCGGATAAGGAGAACCGCTATGAAAGCTCATCTGCAAGCAGAAATCGACCACTTGAATGCAATGGTCATCGACCTCGCCAACCAAGTCGAGCCGACCGTGCTCGAAGCCGTCCGCGCGGTCACCGAACGCGACGAAACGCTGGCCAAACGGATCATCGACGGCGACAACGCGATCGACCGCTTCGAAGTCCGGATCGAGGAGGAGTGCCTTAAAATCCTCGCCCTCCACCAGCCGGTGGCGGGAGATTTGCGCTACGTCATCACCTTGCTCAAGGTCAACTCCGAACTCGAGCGGATCGGCGACCTCGCGGTCAACATCGCCGAACGGGCGGACGACCTTGCCCGGCTGGCGCCGGTCGAAGAGCTGCCGGACTTCACCGAAATGGTCTTTGAAGTCCGCTCGATGCTCAAAAAATCGCTCGATTCGCTGGTCGCGCGCGACTCGCTGGCGGCGATGGAGGTGATCAAGCACGACGACGTGGTCGACACCCTCCACCGCGACAACTGCCGGCGCTTGCTCGAGCTGATCAAGCGCCACAGCGCCAACGCCGACGCCTATCTCGACTATCTCACCGTCTCGCGCAATCTCGAGCGGATCGCCGACTGTGCGACCAACATCTGCGAAGACGTGATCTATCTCGAACAGGGACGGATCGTCCGGCATTGCGGCGGTTGACAAAATTCCTTTCGGGAAAACCAACCGTTCCCGAAAGGAGTTTTCGCCATGATCCGGATTCACCACGCCGATTACCACAAGTTCGCCGTCGACGGCGGCAACCGCCTCAGTTTTGAAAGCGTCTGGCGCGCCTCGGCGACCCCGCCGCCGGATAACGCGGTCTTCCTCGCCGAAGTGAGGAACTGGGCGGGGGCGGCCGGCGAGCCCTTCCGCATCGGCGGCCCCGACGGCTCGCCGGTGGCGCTCGAAAACGTCGCGGTGGAGTCGATCGACATCGAGTTCCCCGCCGCGGGCGAAGCCGTGATCCGCTTCCGGGCGACCGGCATCGGCCTCGGCGATACCCCGGAGCAGCTCTCCGAAACGCTGGCTAGCGACGGCGAACGGCGCAAAAAAGCGACTTTCCGGATCGCCGCCGCCCCCGGCGCGCTGCCGCCCTTGCCCGCCCTCGGCGAAGTCTTGAGCTGGGCCGGCGAGAGTTTCGTCTGCGAAAGCGCCGAGAGCAAATCGGTCGCGGGCGGTTTCGAGTGCTCGATCAGCTGCCGCGCGAGCGGCACGCGGCTCCTCCGCGGCCCCGAGCTGGTGCGCGATGCCGACAGCGAGGAGACCGAGAGTGCCACCTATTTCGTCCCCGCCGCGAACCATGCCGCCTTGCTCGCCACCCTCACCATCGACGCCCCGGTCCCGTGGGGCTCGCCGGAAAAAGTGATCCGCAAAGTCACCAGCCGCTCCAATGGTCCCCTCGGCTTCGAAGTCACCGTCGAGGGGCGCAAAATCGTCACCAAAATGCTCGAATCGCGCCGTAGCGAGCGCTTCGACGGCTTCGACTTCGGCAACCAGATCCGCCGCGAACTGGTCTGGCAGAGCCGCTGGCGGGTACGTGCCGACGAGCTCGCCGACTTCGAGAACCTGACCGGCGCCTCCGCCGCCTGGGCGGGAGCCGATACGGTGGTGACCGAAGTCATCCCGCGCCGGATTTCGGAGCTCGAATATGAACTCGCGATCGAAGCGCAGGCGCTGACCAACCCCAATTTGTACCGCAACTACTCCGAGGACGACCGCTCCAACCTCCAGGGCCGGACCGACGTCAACGCGCGGCTGATCGATTTTTTGATCACCCCCGAGATGGCGGGCTATCTCCGGAGCGAAAACGGCGCGTACGCGAGCGACCCCGATTTCAGCGCCGCGACCTCCTCCCCCTTTGCCGTCGCCGAGCCCCTCGGCGTCGACATGGTCAATGCGGTGATCAAAACCATCCTCCTCACCGAAACCGGCTACCGCCCCGGTCCGATCCGCAACCATCTCGACGACATGATCGACTGGGCCTATTCGGGCCGGGTCACCACCGACCGGGTGGCGGGCTGCAGCGGCTCCTTCCTCAAAGTCGACCTCGAGCTCCGCGAACTCGCCGACAACTTCGGCAACCGCTGGACCCGGATCACCGCGAGCTACCAGATGGCCCCGCCTGAAATGGCCTGGAA
>CAZRFG010000259.1:0-5200 GCA_964599205.1 uncultured Victivallaceae bacterium | reverse complement strand
GTAGATTGAGGAGCATACTCCAAGCGGTATGTCCCGAAATCGCTCCCGGTCAGGCGGAAAAATAAACCTTGCGGGCGGCCGAAAGGACTTTTGAAATTGGCTCCTTTCTATGTTCAACGCGGCGACTTTTTGACGATGTCAAAAAGTCGCCGCGCCAAGCTTGAAAGTTTCGGTAAAAGATGAGGGGGGCGAGGGATGAGAAAGAAACCGCAGCCGGCGGTCGGCTTTTTCCAAAAAGCTTTGTATTCGCCCCCGTGCGGGATCAGGCGGTTTCGCCGGGGATCAAACGCGGCTCGATGACGATGCCGACCCGGCGCCAGTCGGCTTCAGGGTTGCCGAGTCTGAGCAGCAGTTGTTCGACGGCGCGGCGGCCGATGCTTTCGCCGGGAATTTCGATGGTGGCGGGGCGGGGCGAAAGACCGGCGAGCATGCCGAGTTCGCCGTCGCAGCCGATCAGCTCGAGGTCGCGGCCGGGCTCGATGCCGCGGCGGCGGAGAATCCGGTGGACAATCGCAAGCTGGAAGTCCATGGGGACAAAGATGCCGGTCGCCGGCTCCGGTTGCGCCAGACATTCCTCCAGCAATTTTTCCAGCGCCGCTTCCAGTTTGGCCGGATCGGGCTCGGTTGAAGTCATCGCAAAGGGCGCTTTGGCGGCCTGGCAGACCATGGCTTGCGCACCCGTCCGTCCGGCGAAAAAGAGGAAATATTCACCGCGGATGCGGAGCGCGGTGATTTCCGGGATGGCGTTGATCAGCGCCAGCCGGCGGTGGCCGCGGCCGGTCAGGTAATCGACCGCCAGCCGGGCGATCAGGTCGTTGCCGGCCAGCGCCGCGTCGCCGTTTTCGCTGTGCGAGGTGATCCAGCAGGCGGGCAGGTCGGCCAGCGCGTCAACCAGCGACTTGTCCGGGGTCTGGCCCGCGAGGATCAGGCCGTCGACGGCACGTTCGGCCACCGCGACCGGCAGTTCGGCCAGGCACATGGCGGTGCAATAGAGAAAATTGAGGTTGTTTTCGCGGGCCGCATGCATCGCGCCACGGATGCTTTTGTGGACGACCGAGGAATACTGAAAAAAGCAGTCCTCGGAGAGATTGATCAACGCGATGGTGCCGAACTTGAGGCCGCGCGCGGCCTGATCGGCAACTGCGGGATTCCAGCCGCAGCGTTCAAGCGCGGCGAGGACTTTGGCCTCGGTGGCGGCAGCGACGCCGGGCTGGCGGTTGACCACCCGCGAAACGGTCGGCAGCGAAACCCCCGCCTCGGCGGCGATTTTAGCCAGTGAAAATTTTTTCTGAGAATTTTTCATACCGGCTATAGTATAATCCGCCATCCGGCTTCTGTCAACCGCCAACTTGCACGGTTGCGCCGGAATGTACCACAACGGGCGTTTCACCGCGACCCCGCGGCGGCCAGTGCCTCGGCTTCGCTCTTGAGCTGCCGGAGCCTGGCGCAATCGCCGTCGCCGAGCCGCCATTCGGTGATCCGGCAGTGCTGCGCGACAGGAACGCCGTGCAACGTCATCATGTACTTGGCCGAGCACGGGTAAGCCCGCCCGAGGTCGGCGAGGCGGTCATTTTCGGCGATGAAACGCTGAAGCGTTTCGGCCCGGGGCGAATTCATCCGGTCAAACAGCTCGCGAAAGAGCGCCGGATAGTAGTTCGCCCCGACTCCGCAGTACCCGTCGGCCCCGGCGCGAAAGGAATCGAGCAAAGTCGCCGCATTGGCGTTGAAGAGCCGGAGCGGCGTTCCGGCCAGCAGCGCGAGCCGCCGCCGGATTCGCTCGAGATCGCAGCAGGTGTCTTTGAAGAAATGGAAGCGCCCGCTCCCGGCGAGTTGCGCCAGCGCCGCTTCGCCGAGCTTGCGGTGATAAGGACGCGGGCACTCGTAGAGGCCGAGCGGCAGTTCCGACGTCAGCGCCAGCAGCCGGTCGACCCGGCGGAGCAAAACTTCGTCGTCTTCGTCAAGTGCGGCGAGTTCGGAGACCAGCACCACCGCGGCGGCGGCTCCGGTGTCGGCGACCGCCTTGATTTTTTCGGCCAGTTTGGCGGGCTCGCCGCCGGGCTCGGAGACACCGCAGACCACCCGGCCGCGCCCGGGGAAACGGCGAACCGCAAGGCGGCTCAACCCCAGGATTTCGGCGCTCGAGAGGTGTGGCAGTTCGCCGGTCAGGCAGCAAACGAACACCCCGTCCATGCCGGCGGCGGCAAGATACTCCAGCATTGCCTCATTGCCGTCAAGATCGAGCGAACCGTCGGCGGCAAAAGCGGTCAGCGCGGGCGGCCAGATGCCGGGCGCAACGGCGGAATAAACGTGATCAACCATGATTTTTCCCAGATAAGTTCGGAAGCCTTTCGCCGCCGTCCGGCTTCCGGAAGCCGGTGCGGCGTGCGAAATCACCTCCATTGATGCTGATACTTCGACGGAAATGCAGCCCGCCTTGACCATAGTATAGCGGAAAAAGAAAAAATGTCAATTTATTTTCTGAAAATATTTCAATATATTTTCAATGATTTTTCTCAAAAATCTCACGATAAAAACAAAAGAATGAGCTTAAACCCAACGCGGCCTATTTTAAACGCCAAACAAAATCAGCAATTGCGTGAAAATTAAAATGAAAATATTTCTGAAAAATTTTACCAAAATGGCTTGCTTTCCTTTTACATGATTGCTATAATATTTCCAGCAGCCCGAAAAACATAATCCGTCAACACTGCCGACGTTCCGGACCGGCGACGTTATTTGAGGAGTAGAATATGACACCGCTTCAAAGATGCCTCCGCTTCACGCTGATTGAGCTGCTGGTGGTGATTGCGATCATCGCCATCCTCGCCGCCATGCTGCTGCCCGCCCTTAACAAGGCACGCGACAAAGCCAAGTCGATCAGCTGTCTCGGCAATGTCCGCCAGATCGGCACCGGAATGCTGATGTACATCGATTCCGAAGCCGGCTTCTATCCGGTCACCGATTTCAACAACACCACCAGCTGGGACAACGCCCTGTCGCTCTATGACGGCCGCCAGGTCGCCGAAAATTACCGCCACGGCGTGCTCCAGAAACACCAGGTGGCCAAACAGACGCTCTACAGTTGCCCGTCCGACCAGATTGCCCGCGCCGGCACCGCGATGCCGCGCTCCTATGCCCTGACCTATTACTTTTCGGCCACCCCGCTGCCGCGCTCCTCCGGGGTCAGCGGGTGCTCGGTCGACTCCGACTACACCAGTCCCGCTTCGCGCAAGACCTCCCAGATCGTCAAGCCGTCTAAATTCATCTCCATGCTGGAAGCCGCCGACGCCGGCAACCAAATGGGGCGCACCAGCAAAAACAACGGCTGGTACAACGGCATTCTCGGCGTCAATTTCCTGCGCGGCAAATTCGTCGGAGTGATTCCCGATCCTGAATTCTGGCGTCACGGCGGGGGTTCGGCCCGCAGCAATATGCTGTTCGCCGACGGGCACGGCGAATTCATCGATTTTGCAGTCACCATCGCCCCCAATGCGGTCAGCAATACCGGGGCCAGCAACGCCAATACCATGTGGGATGTCCGTTAAATGAAAAAAACTTTATGCTGGTCTGTCCTGTCGCTCGTCCTCGCGCTTCTTTCCGGCGCGGAACCCGAACTCGTTTCGATGTGGAACTCGCCGCGCCCGGACCCGGCCAGGACCGACCGTGGATATCCGGCAACGCCCGGCGTCGAACACGTCCGGATCTTCGCCGGCAACGAAGCGAGCGGCGGTTACAATCATCACGCCAACATCACCTTTTCCGGCGGCAAATTCCACCTGATCTGGAGCAATCAACGCTATGCCGAGGATGGTCCCGGACAGCGCGTGCTGTACGCCTCGTCGAGCGACGGCAAAACCTGGAGCCCGCCCCGCGAAATCGTCCCGGCACTCCATCCCGAAGCGCCGTGGAGCCACACCGGCATTCACACCGGCGCGGGCGGCTGGGTCGCAAGCGACGGCCGGCTGTTCGCCAAAATCTGGACCGGCGCCACCGTGGCCTGGGAAAATAACGACAAGAGCAAGCAAAGCCCGGTCAACGGCGGCGAATGCGTGTTCCCGGTCAACCGGAAATTCGGCAACCTTTACCGCGAGGTCAAACCCGACGGATCCTTCGGCCCGCTGCTGAGCCCGACGCCGGAGTTGTTTCCCGACGATGTCCTGCTCCGCCCGGCCGCCGCCGCGAGCGAAAAGTTCGCCGAGCCCAAGGTTCCCTACAGCTGGGCCGATGCGCTCGGACAGAGCAAGCGCCGGCTCTGTGAGCCGATCATGTGGCAGGCGACCGACGGCCGTTACGTGCTGCTGCTGCGCGACGACAGCTATTCGCACCGCAAATTCGTCTCGTTCTCGACCGACGGCCGGAGCTGGACGCCGCCGGCCCCGACCGATATTCCCGACACGCCGTCCCTTAGCTGCATCGTCAAAACCGATGACGGCCGCTATCTCCTGATCGGCAACCACGTCGCCCCGGAATTCGACAATCCCAAACCCGCGCATTATGACCGCGACCCGCTCACTGTCTCGGTCAGTACCGACGGTCTCCGCTTCGGCCCCACCTATGCGATCCGGACCGGACCGTACCAGTACAAAGTTCCGCGCCGCCAGGTCCGCGGCCGCGGCGGCAGCGCCCAGTACCCCACCGCGATCGTCAAAGACGGCGTCTGTTTCGTCGCCTATTCCAACGGCAAGGAAGATATCGAGGTCAGCTCTTTCCCGCTGACCGCACTGAATGGAGATGGCAAACATGTTTCGAACCGTTGACTTCATCATCATCGCCGTCTACCTCACGGCGATGCTCGGCGTCGGCATCCACTTCGCCCGCCAAAACAAATCGACCGAGGACTATTACTACGGCGGCCGTCGCTTCCCCGGCTGGGCGGTCGGGCTTTCGATGCTCAGCAACTCGATCAGTTCGATCACCTTCCTCGGACTGCCGGCGGCGGCCTTTGTGCTCGACTGGCGGCAGAGTACGCCCTACCTCGCACTGCCGCTGGTGATTGTGATGGCGGCGCTTTTTTTCGTCCCCATCTTCCGCCACAGCAAAATCACTTCGGCCTATCAGTATCTCGAGAGTCGTTTCGGACGCGCCGCCCGTGCCTACGGCAGCTGCTGCTTTCTACTCTCCGAGTCGATCCGGCTCAGCACCATTCTCTATTTGCTGTCGCTCCCGATCAGCCTGATGGGCGGCTGGAACCAGTTCGCGG
>CAZRFG010000258.1:0-5210 GCA_964599205.1 uncultured Victivallaceae bacterium | reverse complement strand
GGCTTCGCCCGGAGCGGGAACGGTGAGGTTTCACCTCACACTCCACAAGAGGGCTGCGCGCCCTCTTGACTCCGCGGGCGCACGGCGCCCTCGGGATACCGAGCCGGTCGCTGCGCTCTCTCGGCTCGGGGAATCGACCTTTGGGTTATTGCTTTTGAATCGACAACCAAAACCGGAGAAACCATGATGAAGAAACTTGGCTTTGGCCTCCTCGGCGCCGGAATGATTTCCGGCCTCCACGCCGACGCATTGCGCAAATCCGACAAGGCGGAACTCGTCGCCGTCTGCGACGTCCGTACCGAAAACGCCCAGAAACTGGTCGACGACTACGCGCCCGGCGCCAAAGTCTACAGCGACTTCGACGCCATGCTCGCCGACCCCCGCGTCGACGTGGTCAGCGTCGTCACCCCCAACCACCTTCACACCCAGTTCGTGCTCAAGGCGGCCGCGGCGGGCAAGCACGTGATGTGCGAAAAACCCCCGGCGATGTCGCTCGCCGAAACCGACCGGATGATCGAAGCCTGCAAAAAGGCCGGGGTCAAATTCGGCATCTTCGTCCAGAGCCGGATGCGCCCGCCGATGCGCCATATCAAAGCCGCCCTCGACAGCGGCCGCTTCGGCAAGATCCTCCGCGTCGATGTCCAGATGAAGTGGTACCGCAACGCCGATTATTACAAGATGGACGCCTGGCGCTCCAACCGCAAATGCGGCGCGGGGGTCACCATCCAGCACGCGTTCCACTACATCGACATCCTCCAGTACCTGATGGGCCGCGGCGCCGAAGTGACCGCGACGATGTGCAACCTCGCCCACCCCGACGTGGTGCTTGAGGACACCCTCGACGCCCGCATCCTCTTCGCCAACGGCGTCACCGGCCACGTCCAGGCCAGCACCGCGCTGTGGCCCGGAAACGACGTCCGGATCGAAGTCTACGGCACCGACGGCACCGCCGTGATGGCCGGCACCTCGATGGCGGTCTGGAAGTTCAAGGACGAACGCCCCGAAGACGAAGCGATCCGCAAGTCCGGCTCCGCGGCGGCTACCGCCGGCGGCGACCCGCGCGCCCTGCCGAGCGAAGATCACCGCTACGTGATCGACGACTGCGTCGACGCAATCCGCGAGAACCGCGAGGTCTGCATTCCCTGCGAAGCTGTTCGCGGCACCCTTGAAATCGCCTTGGCGATGTACAAGGCGGACAAGGAAAAAGCGACCGTCAAGATCCCGTTCACCAACGAGGACGCGATCTGGTCCTGACCCCCGATCCGGTATTCGGAACACCGGAGACACGCGTTGTCTCCGGTGTTTTTTTGCGCCGGCATGCCGATTTTTCGCCGTCGGGTTTTAACGGATCCTGAAAAACATCCTTTGCTTGACTTGAATTTGCTTCGGTCAATGGTATATTAGTAAACAATATACGTACATGCGATTCGGTAATTTGGGCTTAATGTTTTATGGGTGCTTTTCTTGCTTTTTATATCGGCCTGGCCGGATATCCGCTGATCGCGTTGATCGCATCACTTTTTTTGACTTCGTTGTGCATTCGTTTTTTGCCGAAGCTCGGTTATATCGACAAACCCGGCGGAAGGCATATTCATGAAAAGCCGATTCCGCGCGGCGGCGGGATCGCGGTCGCCGTGGCGTTTTTCTCCACCTTGCTGTTCTATTGCTTCACCCAGCCCAATCTGGATGAGAACCTCTATTTCTTTTTCCGGATTTTCACCCCGGCGCTGCCGCTTCTGGTGCTTGGGCTGATCGACGACCGTCATGAGCTCAATTCATGGGTCAAACTGGGGGTTCAGCTGGTAGTCGGGGCGATCGTCTGGCATTTCAATAAAAACAGCTTCGTCTTCTTCGACTACGTAATGCCGTGGTACCTGTCGCTGATCCTGACCGAAATCTGGGTGATCGGGATCATCAACGCCTTCAACCTGATCGACGGCCTTGACGGCCTCGCTTCCGGACTGGCGGTGATCTCTTCGTTCTGTATGTTCACCTGGTTTTTCTTTCGCGGCGGGGTTTACCTCAATGCGCTTGCGATGCTGATTCTGGCGGCTTCGTGCATCGGTTTTCTGCGCTACAACTTCTACCCGGCCCGGATTTTCCTCGGCGACACCGGCAGCACCTTTCTCGGCTTGATGTTCGCGATCATCGCGCTGGCGCCGCTCGACAAGATGGTCACGGTGACTTCGCTGATGTTCCCGCTGCTGGCGGTCGGGGTGCCGATTTTCGACGTGATTCTGGCGATCTGGCGGCGCGGCTTCCGCCGCATTCTCGACCATCAGGCCCCCGGCATTATGAGCGGCGACCAGGAGCACTTGCACCACCGGCTGTTCCGCAAAACCAATGAACAGCGCAAAACCGCGCTGTGGCTTTACGCGCTGGCGGTCTTTTTCGGCTCGGTCGGGATCGGCACCATGCTGCTGCGCGATTACATCCCGGCGCTGGCTTATACACTCCTGATTCTGACTGTGGCGATCGTGGTCCGGCGGCTGGTTTTCGTCGAACTTTTCACTTCGGCGCTGGTGATCGAGCGCGGCTTGCGCTCGCCGCGCCGGGGGATGCTGGTGACGATGATTCACCCGTTCATCGATTTTTTCCTGATTTCAATCGCCTACCTGACGGTGGCCTGGTTTCTTTTTCCGGGGGTAGGGACGGTGGCGTCATTCATGTTCTGCACCATGCCGATGATGCTGATTCTGCTGATGACCGGCAATTACGGGGTCTACTGGCTGCGGGCGGGAACCAAAGACTACTTCCAGTTGCTGTTGTCGCTGTTTGTCGGCAGCAACATCGGTTTTGTGATTATGCTCTACAGTTGCTTTATTCAGCGGCAGTTCGGTTGCACCATCGCGGTCCCGATTTTTCCCTGCTGGGCATTGTTCTCGGTACTCTCCACCGGGCTGGTGATTTTCGAGCGTTTCCTGCTCCATTATGTGCAGCGCAACGTGATGCGGACGCTTTATGACGAGGTGGCGACCAGGGATATGACGCCGGCGATCGTTTACGGGGCAGGACTCAACTGCCGCTTATTTCTGGACGGCATCGGCTACCGCTCCAACAATCCGCAGAATATTGCGGTGATCGGTATTGTCGACGACGACCCCGCGCTCAAGGGCCTGCGGCTTTACGGGACCAGGGTGTTGGGGCAGGGCGCCGACATCGAGTCGATCCACCAGTCGCATCCTTTCCAGAAAATAGTGCTGACTGCTGAACTTGCCGAACCGGCGATGCTGTCGCTGCTGGATTTCTGCCGGGCGCGGAATATCTCGGTCGACCGTGCCGGAGTTACGGTGAGCCGGGTTCTCGCCGGCAGCGAAAATCCGGTGGCGAATTCGTAAGATCCCGGTTCCTCAAATCCACCGGCTGACCGCTTGCGGCCGCCGCTTGGGAACGTGGAGCGTATCTTCGCCGTCGAGGTAATACTTGATGTCGCCGTCGGCATCGACCCATTCGAGCACCGGTTGTTCGGCGGGATGCCCGACCGCGACCAGAAACAGCACTTCCTCTTTTGCTCCGAGTGAAAGAATTTCCCTGACCTTGTCTTTTTCAAACGCGCCGATCCAGCAGCAGCCGAGGCCGAGGCCGAAAGCGGCGAACTGCATCGCCATGATCGCTCCGCCGCAAACCGCGTAATCGGTCGGGGTCGGCTCCGCTTTTTCGACGGTGACGGCGATGAAGGCGGCGGGGGCGTCGATGCCCCACTTGGGGCTGCGCCGGGGTTGGACCAGTGCGCCGAAGCGGCACCGGGCGAAAACTTCCTCGACCCTGGCCGGGGTGGTGACCACCACGTAGCGGAGCGGCTGGGTGTTGCCGCCGGAGCCGGCGGCCTGGGCGGCTTCGAGCATGGCGTCAAGATCGCGGCCGGCGACCGGGAGTTGCCGGTAGCGCCGGATGGTGCGCCGGTTGCGGAGAGCGTTTTGAAGTTCCATCAGAAGTTCCTCATTCTTTCGGCGGCGATTTTGAGCGCTTCGCCGATCGGGCGGTTGGGGTCGGAGGTTTCCAGATTGACGTAGCCGTGATAGCCGGATTGGCGGATGGTTTGCCAGCAGCCGGCGAGGTCGAGGTTACCCTCGCCGATCAGGGCGGGGGAGAAGTGGCGGCCGCAGCGTTTGAGTTCGGAGTCGGGGCCGGGGGTGTCGGATACGCGCCAGTCTTTGAAATGGACGTGGACGACGTGTTCGGCGGTGCGGCGGTAGGATTCGCTGGGGTCTTCGGCGGTGGCGACGTTGCCGTTGTCAAAGGTCAGTTTGAGTTCGGGGACGGCGGCGAGGACGGCGAGGACTTCGTCGGCGGTGACGATCGGACTGACCGCGAAGCCGGTGCTTTCGAGGGTGGGGATGATGCCGGCGCTGCGGATCATGGGGGCGGCTTCGCGGTAGAAGGCGATCCATTCGGCCTGGTCCTGTTCGCGGGAGGTGCGGTTGAGGCGGGCGAAGGGGGGAAGCATCATCACCGGGGCGCCGAGGGTGAGGGCGTCGTCGATGCCTTGTTTGACGGTGTCGAGCGGGTTGGCTTCGCGGTTGACGAAGCGGTCGAGGAGGATGGTATGGGCGACGACGGGGATGGCGGCGTCGTCGCAGCGGTGGCGGAGTTCGCGGGCCGGGGTGTGGTGGGTGGTGATCCAGTCGATGCCTTCGAGGCCGCAGTCGAGGGTGGTTTGGATGATTTCGGCGATCGGGTGGTCGATCATCATCATGGACATCATTGCGAGTTTCATGATTGGTCTCCGGGGTTTGGGGACAATATACTGGACGGAGCGCCACCTTGCAACTAAAAAAATAAAAAAAGCGCCGCAGGCTCAAAAAATAAAAAAGCGCGAAGCGCCAAATAAAAAAAAGCGCGAAGCGCTCAATTCCGCCCTCCGTCGTACGGAGGCGTGGTCCAGCGGCGAAACGCTGGTCGCTCGCTCAAAAGCGAGCGAAGTGAAGCGCAGCGCTCCCCCCGAGGTCGGCGGAGCCGACGCCACTCTGCGGGAGCGAGGTCGGCAGCCGAGTCACGAAGTGACCGGCGAACGACATCGAGCGAAGCAGGGCGACCGTCCCCCTGGGGATAACGGGGGAAGGTTTCGCACGGAGGCACGGAGGCACGGAGGGCGGAATTGGGAATAGGATGTCGAGGGTGGGCGCTGGCGCGGCCGGTCGCTCCGACGCCGACAGGCGTCGGAGCTCGGGCCGGGCTCAGCGGCGGAACTCCGTTCCGCCTACTTGAGC
>CAZRFG010000257.1:0-5212 GCA_964599205.1 uncultured Victivallaceae bacterium | reverse complement strand
AGCGAGCGAAGTGAAGCGCAGCGCTCCCCCCGTCCGCGGGCGGAGCCCGCTCCTCTCTGCGGGAGCGAAACAAGCGGCGCAAGAGCAACGCGAATTGCGCCGCGCGATTGAGCGAAGCAGGGCTGTTGGTGAGGAGAAGGTTTCGCACGGAGGCACGGAGGCGCGGAGGAAAAAAGTCCGAAACCCTCTGTCGATGCCGCCCAATTCGTCCAACTCGTCCACGCGGCGTTCAATCACCAGTCCATCCCCTCTCCGTGCCTCCGTGCCTCCGTGCGAAACCGTCTCCCGGTTCCCGCTTAACTATAGGGTGCGACGGTCGCGCTGCTTCGCTCGGTGTCGTTCGCCGGTCACTTCGTGACTCGGCTGCCGACCTCGCTTTCGCAGAGTGGAGTCGGCTCCGCCGACCTCGGGGGGAGCGCTGCGCTTGGCTTCGCTCGCGTGGATCGCGAGCGACCAGGGGTGTTCGCCCCCTGGACGGCGACTCCGTGCGACGGAGGGCGGGATTGGCGCTTCGCGCTTTTTTTCTTTTTTTTGCCTGCGGCGCTTTTTTTATGAGGTTTTGCGCCCGTAGTAGGTATCGCACATCCGGAACTCCGGCTCCGGCAATGAGCCACCCGCCAGAAACCCCCGGATCAACTCCGCCGGATCCGGCTTCCGCCCCCCCTCCAGCCAGTGAATCGCCACCCCCTCACGCTCCATCTTGCGAAAGAAAATATCCTGCCGCTTGGCAAATTGCCGGATCCGAATCAATAACTCGGATCGCATTTCATCATAGGTACACCGCCCCTGCAAATAGCGCGCGATCTCCCGATATTCCAAGCCGAAATATTCCAGCTTCTCATACGACACCCCTCCTGCATGCAACCGCGCCACCTCGTCGATCATCCCCGCTTTCAATCTCGCATCCAGCCGCAACTCGATCCGCTGCCGCACCGCTTCACGCGGATAATAAACCCCCAGCACCAGCGCGTCAAGCTCAAACGGCGGCTCAAACGACGGCGCCAGCGAACGGTCGCGCCGCAGCCGCGCCTCCGTCTTCGGCGCTTCCCCCCCCGGCAGCCGGTAGCCCTTCAACAACGCGTCCAAATACAGCGCCGTTCCGCCGCACAAGATCGGCAGCCTGCCGCGCCCGATAATACCCGCCATCGCCAGATACGCGTCATGGACGAATCGCGCCAGATGATACTCCTCATCCCCCGGCGCGGCCAGATCGATCAGGTGATACAGAATTTCGCCGTACTCCGCCAGATCCTTGCCGGTACCGAGATCCATTCCGGTGTAAACCTGACGGGAATCGACGCTGATGATTTCCCCGTTGAAACGGCGGGCGAGATCGACCGCCAGCGCGGTCTTGCCGGTGGCGGTCGGACCGGTGACCGCGACAACTTTGCAACTTTGTGACATGATGAACTTTATTTTTTGTTGAATGGCACTATAGTATGGAGTGAAAATGCGAAATTGCAAGCATGACATAACGAAAGAAACACTATTTTCTTATGGAAAAGCAAAAAACTCTGGCGGCCAATGCGCAACTCTCCGGCATCGCTCTCCACACCGGCGCGCGGGTGACGCTCAAAATGACTCCGGCTCCGGTCGACACCGGCATCGTTTTCCGGCGCATCGACCTGCCCGGCAGCCCGGAAGTCCGGGCGCTCGCCTCCAGCGTGGCCAAAACCGACCACGGCACCACCATCGCCGCCGGTCACGCGGTGGCCTTCACCGTCGAACACATCATGGCCGCGCTCCACGTCCACGGCATCGACAACTGCGTGGTCGAAATGAACGGCATGGAGCCCCCGATCGCCGACGGCAGCGCGCTCTCCTACTTCAACGCGATCGCCGAAGCCGGCATCGTCGAGCAGGACGCCGAAGCCAAGTTCTTCACTCCCGCGTCGGTGATCTGGCTTGACGGCGGCGAAACCAAACTGGTGCTCGCCCCCTCCGACAAGCTCGAAATCTCCTGCGTCACCTCGTTCCCCGGCTGTCCGGTCGATCCGCAGTACTTTTCGCTTGCGGTCACTCCCGAGAGCTTCCTGCGCGAACTCGCCCCGGCGCGGACCTTCGTCCGCTACAACGAGCTCAAGTTCCTGCTCGACAAAGGCCTGGTCAAGGGCGGCAGCCTCGACGCCGCCGCCATCATCCACGAAGGCGCGATCATCTGCAAGGAAAAACTGCACTACAAAGACGAAATCGTCCGCCACAAGATCATGGACCTTGTCGGCGATATTTACCTTTGCGGCCGCCGGGTCAAAGCCAACATCATCGCCATCAAGCCGGGGCACTCCCGCAATGTCGAACTGGCGAAACGGATGCTTGCCGAAATCAATCAGAATGCACAAAAGTAAAACTTTGGAGAATCTTCGATGAGTGGAAAAGTTCTGGGTTTGCGCGAAATCAAAGCGATTCTGCCGCAGCGTTATCCGATGCTGATGCTCGACCGGGTTGAGCTTGAGAGCGATGCCAAAGCGACCGCGATCAAGAATGTCTCGATGAACGAGGCCTTTTTTCAGGGCCACTTCCCGAACCACCCGATCATGCCGGGCGTGCTTCAGGTCGAGGCGATGAAACAGCTCTGCGAAATCCTCGCCCGCCCCAAACTCGACCCCAAAGGCGAAGCCGACGTCTACATGCGGCTGGTCGAAAAAGTCAAATTCCGCAAGCCCAACCACCCCGGCGACCGCATCAAAATCAGCGCCGAACTCGTTGAAGCCGGCGACCGCGAGTTGATTTTCCGTACTGAAGTCGCCAACAACAGCGGCGTCACTTGCGAATCCCGGATGACCCTCGCCGTCCGCGCCAAAACCGGCCCGGCCGCCATGCCCGGCTCCTTCGGTGAATTCGACAAGCACGAAACCACCGCGATGGATGTGACCAAAATCATGGAACTCATCCCGCACCGCTATCCCTTCCTCTTCATCGATCATATCTCGGTGGTCGATGGCGACCGCATCGCCGCGGTCAAAAACGTCACCGGCAACGAGGAAATGTACGCCCATACTCCCGATGACTACGCCACGCTCCCCGAAGCCATCCAGTGCGAAATCCTCGCCCAGGCCGGTTGCATCGGCGTTCTCTCGCGGGAAGAAAACCGCGGCAAGATCGGCTACTTCATGTCGATCGACCGCGCCGAGTGCTTCGCCCCCGTCTACCCCGGCGACCAGCTGATCTGCGACATCTCCATCCCCGCCGGCAAAGGCCGCTTCGGCAAAGGCAACGGCACCATCAAAGTCGACGGCAAAGTCGTCTTCGAAATCATCATGATGTTCGCCATCGTCGATCCGTAAAATTTGACGGTGTTAGGGCAGGGGAGAAGAAAAAACTTTTGATAAAAAGTTTTCTCTTCTCCCCCGCACCCCCTCAACTTTTTCAAAAATTTTCAAGTACGGCGTTTTTTGTTTTGCGATGCAAAACAAACAAAACGCGTTTATTTATTTATTTTGAAAGGGCATGGGGGATGAGAAAGACTTCGGAGAAGATGGTTTGGGGGATGCCGCTCTACGATATCGCACTGGGCTCGTGCCCGGAGAAGAATGAAGTGCGCGGCAAAGCACGTGGATTCATCGCCATCGGCGACATCGCGGTCGGGGTAATTGCCCTTGGCGGACTCGCTCGCGGAGTGATCGCCTGTGGCGGACTCGCGGTCGGGGTGTTCGCGTTCGGCGGACTCGGCGCGGGCGTCGTCGCCCTCGGCGGGCTGGCGGCCGGCTTGATCGCCGTCGGCGGACTCTCGATCGGACTTCTTTTCGCGGTCGGCGGTGTGGCTCTGAGCCTTTATTGGGCCCTCGGCTCGGTTGCGGTCGGCTGGCATGCCACCGGCGCCGTCGCCATCGGCCATTGGGTCAAAGGCGTGCTCGAAATCTCCCTCTTCAAGTAACTTGCACTTTCGCTCCGGGGAGTCCTCCCTGATTCTCCGGCACGACTGTTTTAGCTTTTTTTCGGGTTCTTTTTTTTCCGTCGACAACTTTTTTGCTTTTTTGGCATAAAACAGGTTGACTTTTTTATTTGTTCATGTATAATGAATATAGTTCATCAATATTGAATATAAAAAAGGACGGATCGGTATGACTGAGCAAGCGGTGTTTCGGGCGGACAATGCGGAGACGATGGAAGTCAAGCATTATGCGTGTGAGGTGTTGCGCGCGGATCTCATCGGAGTGGCCAATATTGAGCGCTTCGCCGGGGCTCCGGTGATGATGAGCCCGTCCGGCGTGATGCCGGCGGCGCGTTCGGTGATCGTGATGGCGGTTCACCACCCCGACGCGGCGATCGAGCTCGGCGGGATCAAGCATCCGCAGGAGATCGGGCCGTATCTGATCCAATATCACATGAACTGGCGGCTCGACGATATGTCCTACCGGATGAGTTCGAAACTCGAAAAAATGGGCTATCAGGCGGTGCCGATCGCCTCGTCCAACATCTGGCGCTATCGCGGGTACAAGGGGATGACCGAGCAGTTTGCCCCGGATGTCTCCCACATGCACGCGGCGGTCGCCGCCGGACTGGCCGAGTTCGGTTACAACGGGCTTGCGATCACCCCGGAATACGGTGCGCGCCAGCGTTATGTGACGATCATCACCGACGCGGTGCTGACGCCGTCGCCGCTGCTCGAGCCCGGTTCGGTCTGCGATAATTGCATGATCTGCAAAAAGGAGTGCCGCTCCGGCGCCCTCTCCAAGGAGATCGACGGCTGGAATGAAGTCAAAATCGAGGACAAAGTCTACCGTTACGCCCGCAAAAACCTCTGGCGCTGCGCCTGGGGCGAACACTTCGACCTCGACCTTGATCTGCCCATTCCCGAGAAAGTCGATGAAAAAGTGATCATGGACGCGGTCATCCGCCACGGCCGCCGCGGCGGCGAAATGGGTTCCTGTTTGCGCTACTGCGTGCCCAAAGCGCTGCGTTACTTCGACCGCGCCTATACCAATGCGCCGCGCCGCCGCCAGCACACCTTGCCCAACCCCGAAGTCGAGGCGTTGCATCGCGGCCTGTTTGAAGAGATGCGTTCGCTAGGTACCGTATGGGGCGCGGACCAGTTGGTGGTGAGCTCTGCTGCCCGCCTCCGTGAGTCGCTCGGGATCGATATCGCAACCATGCTCCCCGGAGCCCTCCGCGCGGTCAGCATCGCCTCGGTCCGCATCCCGCTCGACGCCGATTTCTCCGATCCCTACTGCAAAATCCACCAGTCCCACTTCGCCTGGAACGCGGTGGTCAC
>CAZRFG010000256.1:0-5246 GCA_964599205.1 uncultured Victivallaceae bacterium | reverse complement strand
CTGCAAGTGCGATCCGTCATTTTGAGTGCCTTGATTGTACCTCACCTGAAAGACACCATCATAGCCGACAACATCGTTGACGCAGTGAAGCAACTGCTCGCCTGAATCCAGTTCAGTCAAATCGAAGGATATGTCGAGATCATGGTCTCGGCAAGCCGTCTCGAATACTCAAGTTTCAGCTTCAGTATCGGCAGCGGATGGTTGCTTTCTCCCGGGACTTCATAATTGAATATCCCGTTGTAGCCGATAGCCTTGAGTTTGCCTATGACTTTCGCCCATGCGACCGTTCCCTTGCCGCACGGAAGCATGTGATCGTCGTTCTGTCCGAGGTTGTCAGCGATATGAAGTGCGATGAGTTTGTCTTTGGCCGTGCTTATGAATTCCTCAGGATCGCCGGCGACCATGTTAAGATGTCCCGTGTCAAAACATATTCCAAGCTCATCGGGAGAACCTGCCGCTTCAATAACCCTGATCAGATCGGCTGCGAAGGGCTGTGTCGACGGTATGTTTTCAAGTGCTATCTTGATGCCCGTTCCGCTAATATGAGCGCAAAGTTCATGAAGGGGAGCTGTCCTTATTTTGTCTATCATATCCTGCCGGATTCCCTGTTCCGCTGCAGCGCGCCCGCCGCAGTGGAGGACCGCCGCAGTGATCCCGAGTATGCGAAAAAGCGAAAGCTCCCTTTTGAGCTGCCCGACAGTGGCTTGTCTGCGTATTTCATCCGGGTCTGAGATGTCTGCCGAAAGCGAGAGGTGTCCCTGCGTAAACTTCATCCCCTTGGAAGACGCGAATGCTGCGAACTCAGCGGCTTTCGCCATTGCATCCGGACGTGCGAGAAGGACTTTTGCGTGTTCATCGGAGAGCTCCGCATGCCTGAATCCTGCGGATATCAGGATTTCAACCGCGGATTCAGGTGTTTCATGATAGAGAAATGATGTCCACATTGAAGGCTTCATTATTCCAGTCCTTACCTTTGGGGTTTAAACGATCTGTTTTGCAATTTGTTCCTATAATTACAACCACGAACTGTAATCCCATCGCGGATCATTTCGCCGGTTTCCCCCGCAGCCGTTCGAGAATGGGCTTGCCGTCCACGATCAGATCATCCAGCGCAAAATTGCCGTTTCGATAGATTTTCACTCGGACAAACGCTTTCCCGCGGCGGGTGCTCTCCTGGACTTCCTTTTCCGCTTCGGGCGCAAGGCGTTCATTCAGGTAAAAGCGGTCGAACGGCAGGACGATCTCATGGACGCCCGTTTTTTCGAACTTCTTCGTGTTTTCGTCGAAATCCTCTGAGAAGTAAGCATACCTGACCTTCAGGAAGTCCTTCCCCGCCGGAAGCTTTTTGACGTCGGTCACCAGGTCGGCGATCCGGGCCGTTCCGTCAGGATTCTCCGCCAGCACCGCATAGCAGGGGCGTCCCCAGTCCAGCAGTTTCGTTTCCCGGCCGGGCAGGCGAACTTGGTTCTGCTTGAAGTCGAGACGTACATACCGCCCGCGCATGGGATCATAGGGATCGTCGATTTCCGTTTCGAACATGTAGATGTTCGGCGGGACGGCGGGATATTCAAATGAAATGATTTTCGCGACGGGATAGGCAAGAGCCGCGCCCACAGCTAGAAAATAGCACCCCAGACGGATTTTATCGGCCTTCCGCATGATTCACCTCCGTGGATTTTGCCCGGCTAAGTTTGAGGGAAAAGAAGACATTGGCGCCGATGAAGCCAAGCCCGAGCACGATGAACCCGACTGCCCGGGTCAGAAGCCCGATATCCGCGTCGAAGAAGCGCAGCCCGATCAGCAGTGCACACATCAAAAGTCCGCCGTTGAAGATGAGCATACCTGCCTCGCGGCAACCGCGTATGAGGAGCATGACGCCGAGGACGCCCATATAGGCGATCAGCACGACACGCATGTAAAAACGATCTGCGTCATACGCTTCAAGCAGGGTTCCCAGGAGGGCGGCCAGGACCAGGACCAGCATCATGAGACGGTGGAAGTCCATCTGTCTACGCAGATAGTCGCGGATGAAGATCAGGGCGAACCCGAGCAGGAAGCCCCCTTCCGCCAGCCAGAAATACAGAATTCCTTCCGGTGTTTCCCGATATCGGGTGATGTCGAAAATCCGGCCGCCTTCGCAGGTTCCGATCGCCAGCAGCACCAGCAGAAAGAAAAAAGAGGCAGGGAGCCACGGATTGCGGCACATCCGCTCTTGGTTGTCCCGCAGCCGCATCGAAGCCAGCATAAAGACGGCGCAAACCGTGTAAAGGATCAGCCCGCACGAGTATCCCCCGCCGAACGCGGCCAGCGCAAACACGGCAAACCCCATCGCGAGATATCGCATCCAGATCCGGTATGGACTCTTTTCGCGGAGAAGATGCCAGCCCGCGAACGGCAGGATCCCGGCCAGAAGGCTGAAAGCCGCCGGCAGGCAGGTCGGCTCGCGCCAGATGCCCAGCGTCATGAACACCCCGACGGCGTAGAGCGTAGCCAGCGCGATGCTGTCAAAAATATAGATCAGCGGCAGGGCCAATAGAAGCACCAGGGTCATGAACTCGCTTAGCGTCCCGCCGGTGTGGTAGATTTGCGAAAGAAGCGCGATGGCGACTGCGGTTCCGGCGCAGGTCAGCACCGCCGCCCCCTCCCGCCACGCCTGCGAACGGCCCGCGATCAGCGTATGGAAAGAAAGCGCCGCACCCAGCGCGACAGGCAGAAACGCAATCGAGATCCGGGCGGATTTGGAGAGCATGTCCCAGTTGTAGTTGAAGAGGAGAATGATTCCTCCCGCAATCATCACGCTGCCGACTATCGAGAGGGCCAGCAGAAAATACTTCTGCGGCGACGGCGCCATCGCAAGCTTCTCCCGGTAATGCTGTTGCAACTTCTCTTCCGTGCCGGAGTCGATCAATCCGGCTTCCCGCAGTTTCGGCAGTTCTTCCAGGAACCACCGGATCATCCCGATTTTTTCCGTCATTTTCGCCCTTCTTCTTGTAGGTTACAACAGGGTCTCCGATCATTTTCAGTTGAAAACGATGAAAATAAGTCGTTTATGGACTGCGCCCGTCCCCTTGGTTCGGCAACTTTTTATTGGAAGATCAGGGTAAAACCCTTTGAGTTACCATATCCTTTCATTTGCTGATTGCAAACACCGAAGCAGATTTCATCCGGTGCCGCGCCGAATGAATCCGACGAGAAAAAAATCCACGGAGATTATTTCCTGTACTTCAAGAATTCCCCTCAACAAGACCCGGAATCATTTTGTGGTGGTTTTTGTGGTGGATTTGGTCCGAAAAATAAATATTTGTGGTGGTTTTTGTGCCACCACTACTTTAAGTATATTTTTGCATAAAATAGAATATTTGAGTACAAAAATATAGACTTATTGAGAAAAAAATGGTGGGCGATGAGGGGTTCGAACCCACGACATTCACGGTGTAAACGTGACGCTCTAACCAACTGAGCTAATCGCCCCGGAAACAAACCGCCGGGAAAGTTCTATAAGATAGCGCCTTTTTTCAATTTTTCAAGGCGACGCACTCCATTTCCACCAGCCAGGTCGGGCGGCAGACCGGAGCACGCAAAATCACCAGCGGAAACGCTTCCGGGAAAAGCGACGCAAGCTCCCCGCGGACCAGCTCCGCGTCGGCGAGGTCGCGCAAATAGACCGTCCCCCAGCAGACATCGGCGAGCGAAGCCCCGCCCGCCTCGAGCAGCGCCGCGATGTTGCGGACCATCCGCCGGGTCTGGAGCCGGACGTCGCCCAGATGCAGCACCTGCCCCTGGTTGTCGATGCTCGCGGTGCCCGAAATGTACAAATGGGCGCAGTCGTCGAAGTCGATCCGCACCCCGCGCTCAAAAGCCACCCCGTAGAGCTGGGTCGGCGACAGAAATTCCGGCGCCGACAAGTAGTGAAAGCGCTCCTGGCCGATCCCCGGATAACTCAGCGACTCCATCGCCACCAGCTGCTTGACGTCGGCGAGCTCGGCGCCGATCCCGGTGCTGGCGATGAAGTGGGTGTCCGCGGTGAGACCGTTGCGAAAGAAAAATTCGTTGCGGCCCTTGACCAGACCGGCGTAGTGGGTGTCGACGTCACGGCAGTAGAGCCAGGTCCGCGCGGTCGCGTCGGCGACCCGGGTGTGGAACGCCGCAAGTTCTTTTTTGAGATGCTCAAATTCCGCCTCGGTCTGGGCGAAGCTGTCCCCGGGAACGAAACGTTCGAGCCGGGCGAAATGCGCCCGGAACGGCCGCTCCCCCCGGCAATGCCAGGCCTCCAGCGCCAGCCGCGCGCCGCCCGCCGGCGGCTGGCCGACGATCGAAACGAAGAGGTTGCCCGGCAAAAGCTCCTTGAGCTTCAACGCCTGGTTGGTGACGTCGCTCAAGTGGAAACGCAGCAGAATCGTGGAGGCGTCGTCGCAGCCCGCCTCCCGGCAGCAGGTCCGGTAGCGATCCAGCAGCCGGACCGCCTCGGCGTGAAAGTCGCCGTCGGCCGACGGGGTGGAGGTCAGGGCGAAAAAGTGCTCTTCGATCCCGCTCCGGGAGCGGAAAACTTGGTGATCCATTATTTTTCTCCGATTTCGGCGCGCAGCGCCGGCAAAAAGATGACTGAATTGGCTTTCTTGCGTTTTCCCTGTTTGTCAGGCGTGCCGTCCATCACCGCGCTGACCCGCACCAGCAGCGGGTAGACGCCCGGCTTGGCGGTTTCGTCGGCGAGCACGGTCAACACCGACACCCCCTCGCTGTTGCGAACTTCACCGAGCGAAACCCCGGCCGGGGGTTCGTAGAGCGAATAGGTCAAAGTCGGACCTTCGCCGAGATCTTTCCATTTGACCGTGAGTTCGGCCTTGCCGGTCGGCTTCAGGCTCACCGTCCGGTCCGGATCGGCCAGGGAAAATTTGTCGGCGTTGAACGATTTCCAGTACCGCGTCAGCAGAAACTGCTGCGCCGGCTTGAGGTGGGTGTAGGCAAAGGCCTGCATCGCGGAATCGGCCGGCTGCGCCTCGCGGACAATGGGTTTGCCGCCGATTTCGGCTTTGCCGAGCAGCTTCGCCGGACGGGGCGGCAGTTGTTTGCCGGGAATCGAGGAAGCGGTGAGCCAGGTGCTGTCACGCCCGCCTTCGAGCTTGCGGTACCCGGCGAGGTAATACGGTCCGGCATCGGCGAGCTCAAACGCAATCGGCCCGTCGAAGCCGTCAAGCCGCTCGACCCAGACCAGGAGCGGCTCGGCGCCGACCATCGGAATTTCCGGC
>CAZRFG010000255.1:1412-5248 GCA_964599205.1 uncultured Victivallaceae bacterium | reverse complement strand
GATACGGTATTGAGGGGGGCGAGAAGACGGAAGCGCACGGCTTGCCGCTTCGCCGGGATCGTGAAGCTGAAGTCGGTCACGGCCTGCCTGCCGGCTGCAATCGCCCGCTGGACTTCCGGCGGCAGTCCGGCCGGGATCGGCGGCGGGGAATCCGGCGGAACGGTGACGCCGGACTCCAGCAGAATGACCGCTTGTCGCGACCAATCGACTTGGAGTCCGGCCGCGGTCGCCGGGAGACACCGGACGCCGAGTCCGGTTTCCAGCGCCGCCGCCGTCGGCGCGAGCAGTTTTTCGGCGATCGGGTCTTCGCCGGAGGATAACAGAAATAACTTTTCGATCCGTCCACCCGGTTCCGTCGTGAGCTGAGCGAAACTGGTGACGGATTGGCGGAGGAAGTCAAAGGAGAAACCGTTTTCGCCCGACTGGAAGAAAGAAAGTGCGGCGACGGTGACGGTCAGCAGTGCGACCGCCGCCTTCCGGACGGGAGGGATATCGACGGCCTGACTGCGGATGCGGGCGGAGGCGCGGCGGCGGAAAAAGAGGACGAAGATGGAGAAGATGCCGGACCCGAACCACACCGCCGTCCAGAGCTGCGACAACCCGCCGTCGCCGAAGCGATCCGGAAAAAAGAAAGCGATCAACCAGCATCCGGCCAGAATATTCCTGGCCCGGAGCGAGCCCTCGAGAACTTTTCGCGCGGCCACGAAAGTCGCCGAGGACAGCCCCAGCCGGAGGATGGCAAGAACGATCAGCGAGGTTCCCCCGGCGGCTGTAAACGCCTGCCTGCCATTTTCCGGCCGCCAGTACAACCATAGTGTGATTGCCGCGCTTATCAGCAGCGCGATCGGGAACATCAACGCGTACGCCCGGCTCAGTGCCGCCGCCAGTCGCAGCGGCAGATCCGGAGCCGGCGAAATCTCTTCGATTTCCGGCAACGCGCGGCAATTCCGGCGCAGGGTTTCGGCCTCCTCGGCGGTGATCCGGCCCTCGGCGTGCATCCGGTTGATTTTCAGCTCTTCCGGGGAAGGGGAAAGCGCCAGCCGGCGTGCATGGCGGTCCCGGATGCCGGCAACAACCGTGACCGCTCCGACCGTCATGACGAAGGCGGTCGCACCGCCGGCAAGGAGTTCAAGATAATCCGGCAGCGACATGATCACTTCCTTTCTGAACGCGTCGATTCATCATCCAGCCGTTAGAAACGGCAAGGCAATTGTCTGTAAAGGCGCTACATAAATTGGAGAAGACAGCGGATGTCATGATTTACTCCGTTTTCTCCGGCACCGCGGTGGAACTCTCAAGCAGCGGAAACATCTCACCGTAAATCCGGCGGGCGGTTTCTTTGAACGTGGCATCGCTGTCGTTGAAGGTTCTATAGCTGCCGCTGAAGTGAAGACCCGGCTTGGCGGAAGCGGACCCGGAAGCGGCCAGCAGACGGATTTCGAAACGATACTGCCGGGTGGGGGAGTGTGGCAGCAACGAACCTCTGATCAGCAGGGCCGCTTCGCGATTCGGGGCGAGCGCCGGGGGAGTCGTTCCGGCGACCACTTCGCAGGGGATTGCAAAGCGGCGATTGAGCCTGTCCGCCAGTGCTTTCGCCACCTCGAGCGCGGCCTGATCCGGCGCATCGGCGACCAGATAAAGTTTCTCCAGCCGCATCGATGCGGGCATGACGCCGACTTTTGCCCTGCCGGAGACCCATTCCCCGCGGGTGATATAGGTTTTGAGTGCCGGTATGGCTTCGAGTCGTTCGATGCCGAATGCAATGAGCACCACCGCCGGGATCAGCGCGATCTTCCAACCCATCCGGACTTCGGCGCTCCGCGAGTTGAACTTGCGCGCCGCGCCGGGACGGTAAAGCAGCGTCCACAGGGCATAGATGCCGCAACCGACGAACGGGCCGCCGATCGCCCATTCGATCGGACTGGAGGACTTCAAGGTGAAAAACAGGATCGCCAAGAGCCCGCACCAGCTCAAAACCAGCACGGTTGCGGCCCGGCGGCTGCCGGCGAGCACCTTTCGGGGGGCCAGCGTGAGCCCCAGCAGGCAGCCGAGCAGCACCAGTCCCCCGGGGGAAAGGAGACCGTAACGATTTTTGATGTGAAAGGTAAAACACTCGGGCGCAACTTCTTTGCCGATGGCGACGACCAGCAGAAGCCCCATGGCCGAGACCGTGGTGATCAGCCAGAGGAGTCCGCACGCCCGGCTCAGCGCCGCGGTCAGCCGGAGCGGGAGGTCGGGTACCGGCGCAAGCTCCGCGACTTCGGGCAGGGCGCGGCACTGGTTGCGCAATGTTTCCGCCTCGGCCGCGGTGATCGCTCCGGTCTCGGCGAGCTGCCGGATGCGGATTTCCTCGGGGGAGGGGGACAATTCGAGCTGCCGCGAATAATGGTCGCGGACGGTGCGCATGATTACCGTTGCGGTCACGATCAGCAGCGCGGCGACCAGCGCGATGCCGATCCAGGGGCTGAGAAAAAAAGCGAGTGCCATAGCTTTACTCCGTTTCCGCCAGACGTTGCGATGCTTCCTCGGCGGTGATCGACCCGCCGGCGAGAAGGTCGAGCACCTCCATCCGGCTCCGGCGGCGGACCTGGTCGAGTTGGCGCAGATTCTCGATCACTTTGTCCAGCCGGGCGCGGACGGTGGGATAGGACAGATTGAGGATTTTCCCGGCTTCCTTGAGCGAACCGGCGGCGAGGACGAAAATTTCAATGAATTCACGGTCTTCGGGGTTCAAGCGGGCCAGCCGGGGCAAAGTCAGTTTGCCCTCGACCGCCAGGCCGCAGCGCGAACACCCCATGCGTGCGATTTCAAGGTCGCCGCCGCAATTCTGGCAGCGGTGGTCAAAACGATCCGACGGCATTTTATACCTCCTTTGGGGATTTGCTTGATATTATAGTGTTATTTTTTAATATTGTCAATGTTGATTTTGATAAAATTAAATATTTTTTCAATAAAATTTATTTTTCTGTTGTCGGACCCAGATTTCGGAGTGGTCGTATGGTCATGGCTTCCGGGGGCGCGCGGGAGATTCGGAACAATCTGCAAAATTCCCGTGATTTCTCATTTTCAGCTATTGCATAATGGAAAAGTGCGTTGTATATTTCGTTCAAGTTGGAGTATTTTGCCCCGATACGGCGATTATGGAGACGAGGAAAACGGCGTTTCAACGCCGCAAGGATTAACAGAACGGTGGAAATTATGGCGGAACAACAACCTCCGAAGTTGTCAGTTTTACTGGAGAAAATGCGCGGCAAGTCGTTCATCCTCGACAAGCCCGAGATGACGGCCGGACGCAAGGATGCGATGGACATCTGCATCAAGGATCCCAGTCTCAGCGGCCACCACTGCACTTTTATCCGCACCGACCGCGGGACTTACATCCTGCGCGACAACGACAGCACCAACGGAACGCGGGTCAACAACATCCCGATCACCGAGCAGGAACTCAAGCATTCCGATGTGATCCAGCTCGGCGGGGTCGAGATTTACTACGACCACAGCGCTTCCGCCGGCGCCGTCGGTTCGGCGACCAGCTCCAGCTTCGGACGCACCCACACCATCAATCTCGAGAGCCTCGAGACCAACGTTTCGACGGTACGGGATCTCGCCAACTATTCGCCTTTTGCCCAGACCGAGGTGAAAAAACAGGCCAGAACCCACCAGATCATGCTGGTATTTCTCGGCGTGCTCGGCTTGGCCGCGGTCGGGGTAGTCGCCTATTTGCTCTACCGGGTGTTTTTCGCCGCCGCCGAATGACCATTCGCCGTCGCCGCCCTTGGAGCCGGATTCACTTTTTAGCGAGACAGGACAATTTTTTTTATGGCAACTGAACAGAT
>CAZRFG010000255.1:0-1312 GCA_964599205.1 uncultured Victivallaceae bacterium | reverse complement strand
ACCTCGCGCCAGATCCGCGCCGCCGGGCGCGGGGCGATGGACTTCGGCAAAAGCCGGGCCCGGATGATTCCGCCGGATGAGCTCAACGTCAAATTCGACGACATCGCCGGAGCCGACGAGGCCAAAGAGGAAATTCAGGAAATCGTCGAATTCCTCCGCGACCCGCTGCGTTTCCAACTGGTCGGGGGCCGCATCCCCAAGGGGTGCTTGCTCGTCGGCAGTCCCGGCACCGGCAAAACCCTGCTCGCCAAGGCGGTCGCCTGCGAAGCGGGGGTGCCGTTCTTCTCGATCAGCGGTTCCGACTTCGTCGAAATGTTCGTCGGGGTCGGCGCCAGCCGGGTTCGCGATATGTTTGAACAGGCGCGCAAGAATACCCCGAGTCTTCTTTTCATCGACGAAATCGACGCGGTCGGTCGGTCCCGCTTCTCCGGGATGGGCGGCGGCCATGACGAGCGCGAACAGACTCTCAACGCGATGCTGGTCGAAATGGACGGCCTCGCCAGCCGCTCCGGGGTGATTGTGCTCGCCGCCACCAACCGGCCCGACGTGCTCGACCCGGCGCTGCTGCGGCCCGGCCGCTTCGACCGCCAGATCGTGATGGACCTGCCCGACATCGTCGGCCGGCGCAAGATTCTCGACGTCCATGTCAAAGCGATCAAAGTGGACAACACCGTCGACCTCGACGTGATCGCCCGCACCACCCCCGGCTTCAGCGGGGCCGACCTCGCCAATCTGTGCAACGAAGCGGCGCTGCTGGCCGCCCGTTACAACCGTGAAGCGGTCACCGGCAAGGATATGGAGGAGGCGCGCGACAAGGTCTGCTACGGCCGCGAACGCCGCAGCCGCCGGATCATCGACCGCGAACGCCGCCTCACCGCCTATCACGAAGCCGGCCATGCGCTGGTGGCGATCCACTGCGAGCACGCCACTCCGGTGCACAAGGTGACGATCATTCCGCGCGGCCAGGCTTATCTCGGCGCGACCTTTATGATGCCCAAGGAGGACGTCTACACTCACAGCCGCCTCGAAATTCTCGACGAGATGGCGGTTTCGATGGGCGGCCGGGTGGCCGAGGAGCTGGTTTTCGGCGACATCACCACCGGCGCGGCGGGCGACATCGACAACCTGACCCGGATGGCCCGTTCGATGGTCTGCATCTACGGGATGACCGACCTCCTCGGTCCGATCCGTTACACCGACAGCCGCACCATGCCGCATATCCGGCTCGATATGGAGCCGCGCGACCCGCTGAGCCCCGAGACCGTGCGCGAGATCGACATGGAGATCCGCAAACTGGTCTCCGACGCCCACG
>CAZRFG010000254.1:0-5283 GCA_964599205.1 uncultured Victivallaceae bacterium | reverse complement strand
ATCAAGGAGCCGTACGTCTGCATCGCCGCCCAGAGTTCGAGCCAGGCCAAGTACTGGAACAATCCCTACGGCTGGTTCACCGTGGTCAAGTTTTTGAAGGATAACGGCTACCGGGTGCTCTGCATCGACAAGGCCCCGATCCACGGCTGCGGGCTCAACTTCAATCACATCCCCTACGGCGCGGAGGACTTCACCGGCGACCGGCCGCTTCAGGAACGGGTCGATCTGATCAAGGACGCCGATTTCTTCGTCGGCCTCTCCAGCGGGCTCTCCTGGCTGGCCTGGGGGTGTCACGTCCCGGTGGTGATGATTTCGGGCTTCACCCACCCCACCAATGAATTCGCGACGCCGTACCGGGTGATCAATTACCACACCTGCCACAGCTGCTGGAACGACATGCGGATCGACTTCGACCACTACGATTTCCTGTGGTGTCCGCGCCACAAGGGCACCGACCGCCACTTTGAGTGCACCCGCTTGATCAGTCCCGAGCAGGTGATCACCACGATCAAGAAGATTCCGGCCTTTCAGCAGCATGTTGCCGCTTCTGCAAGCCAGTCAGAGACACCGCAATAAAACCACGACCCAGGGGAAATAAGCGATGGGCCGAAACATGACGATCGACCGATGGGAGGTATCCGGCGGGTTTGAACCGGCGGCGATTTCGCTTGCCGGAGTTCAGGTTTCGAGCGTGAGTCTCTCGACCTTTGCGGCGGATGACGCGCCGGAGCGCTCTTCCGGGAATGTCCGGCTCGCCGCGCCGCCGTCTTCATTGGTCGCTTCCGAAGCGGTGGCGAAAAAGGCCGAAGGTCAGCCGCTTGCCACCCCGGCGGCGATCCGTCGGAGCGCCGAAGCGCCGGCTTTCACGATGACCGCTTCGGTTGCCGCCGGGACGCCCCGCGTTCTCGAGCGCAAGAACACCGCCGAGACCGCTTCCGACTCCGCCGCCTCGGCGCGCCGGAATTTCACCTCGCTCCGGCTTTCGGTTTCGGCTTCCCCCGAAAAAATCGCCTTCCACGCCGAAACGATTTCGGTTGAGAGCGACGACACGGTGCGGAGTTCCGGCGTCAGTTTCGAAGTCTCCGCCGACAGTCCGGCGGCGGCGCCGGGAAGGCCCTCCGGAGCCGCTTACAGCGACACCTCGGTCTTCATGGCCGGCACCTGTTCCATCAAGGTGGTTCTTTTTGAATCCAACGGCACGCTCGATCTCAACTCCGAAACCTGGAGCGCTTCCCGGATCACCCAAGTCAAAAATCAGATTTCGGCCGGGGTCAAGTGGTGGGAGGATATGTACGACAAGCAGGGGTATGCCGGCGACCTCAAATTCAACATCGACTTCACCTATGCCGACAATCCCTTTTCGACCAAATACGAGCCGATTTCCCGCGGCGCGATGAGCGACTATCTGTGGATCAATGAATTTCTGGTCTCGCAGGGGTACAGCTATGCTTCGAACAACAGCGCCAACATGGAACAGAACACCCGCTACAATGACGATTTGCGCAAGCAGAACGGCACCGACTGGGCGTTTACCATTTACGTGGCCGACTCCTACGCGGACTATGACGGGATGTTCGCCGACGGCTACTTCGGGTACGCTTATCTGAACGGCCCCTATCTCCACATGACCTACGACAACGACGGCTGGGGCATTGATGACATGCAGATGGTGGTAGCTCACGAGATGGGCCATATCTTCGGCGCGCTCGACGAGTACGAAGGCAACGGAAACAGCGACTATTACTCCTTTGGCGGTTATTACAATACCCAGAACATCAACGCCTACAACAATCCGAATCCCTCTTCGCGCGTGGACAGTCTGATGGCCGAGTCGGAACTTCAGCAGCCCGCTTTTACCAACAAGACCAGCTCGCCGTCCAGTCTGGCGATGGTCGGCTGGCAGGACAGCGACCACGATGGCATCATCGACGTGCTGGATATGCCGATTTCGGCGAGCGGGGTCACTTATTCCTACAACGGCTCGACCGGTTACCTGACCGTCGCCGGGAAGTTCACGGTGACGGTGCTGCCCCGCGCCTCCGAAGGCAACAGCATGACCATCAACACCGTCGATTTTCTCCAGTACCGGGTCGACGGCGGGGCGTGGCAAACCGTCAATGCGATCGCCTGGAAGAGCGACAGCTACAATCTGAGTTTGAGCTTCCTGGTGGCCAAGACCGGGTTTCTTCTGGAGTGGCGGGTGGTCGATGCCGATTTGACCGCAACTTCGGAGATCTATTCGCAGACGCTGCGTTCCAACGACAACAACGTGATCGGGATCGGCGGCTCGATCATGAGTCTCGTGCTCGGCTCCGGCTACGGCGGCAAAAACAACAGCGTGGTTTCAAGCGGGACGATGGATGTCGGCGGGAGCGCCGACAGCACCTCCGTCAGCCAGGCTTCGGCAACCCTCAATGTGCTCAGCGGCGGATTGATTTCAAGAACCCTGGTCGGGAGCGACGGCACCGTCAATGTGCTTTCCGGCGGGACCGCTTCCGCGACTTCGGTCGGCACGGGCGGAATTGAGATCGTCTTTGCCGGCGGGACCGTCCGCGGCTCGATCATCGACGCCGGCGGTTCGCAAGTCCTCTCCGGCGGCAAAGCCGATTATACCGCGATCGCCGGGACTCAGCTGGTTTTGACCGGCTCGGCGTCGTCGAATACGGTGCAGTCCGGCGGTTCGCAGGTTCTCTCCGGCGGGGTGGCCCGTGCAACCGTCGTATCCTCCGGCGGTTCGCAAGTCATTGCCAACGGTTCGTCGCTTGACGCCACCGTCTACGGGGTGCAAAAGCTGTCGGGCGGGGTGGCCCAGGGGACGCTGCTTTCCGGTGGCGTTCAGCAGGTTTTTTCCGGGGCGACGGTTTCCTCCACCGTAATTTACGCCGGCGGCGTCCAGCAAATTTCGGGCGGTACGGTGACCGGAGTGGTGGTCAGTTCCGGCGGCGCGCAGCGGATTTACGCCGGCGCTTCGGTGCAGTCCGCCACCGTCTCCGCGGGCGGCGAACAAGCGCTCGAAAGCGGAGGTACGGCGGTCCGGACGGTGCTTTCCGGGCTTCAGACGGTGCTTTCCGGCGGCTTGGCCGAGAGCGCTTCGATTTTCAACGGCGGGCTCCAGGCGGTCACCGGTTCGGCGCGGAGCGCGACGGTTTCCTCGGGCGGCACCCAGCGGGTGCTTTCCGGCGGGTCCGCTTCAGGGACAATCGTTCTTTCCGGCGGAGTCCTTGAGATGTCCGGCGGGACCACTATGCGGGCGGCGATTTACAGCGGCGGCGCGCAACTGGTTTCGGCGGGTACGGCTTCGGCCGGACAGATTTTTGCGGGGGGCTCGGCCACCGTGGTCGGCGGGGTGGCGGCGGCGACCGAGCTTTATTCCGGCGGCTTGCTGATACTTTCGTCCACCGGTTCGGCGAATGCGACCGCGGTCGGTTCGGGAGGAGCCCTGCGGATCGGTGCGGGCGGTTCGGCGACCGGGGTTTTCATTTCCAGCGGCGGCCGTCAGGAGATTGGTTCCGGCGGCAAGGCCGCCGGGGTGACGGTAAATTCCGGCGGCATTCTCACCGTCTCGTCCGGAGCCCGGCTGGAGAGCTCACTGGCGCTGGCCGGCAGTCTGGTGGTCGCGGGCACGACGGTGGCTTCCGGTTGCAAGATCAACATGGCGGTCTATCAGCGCAAGACTACCGACGGCGTGATGGTTTCCGATATCGCCGCCCTCAGCGGCGCCGAACTGGCGATCACCATCAGCTCCATTCAATCGCTTGGCGTCTACCGCTTGGCCGACAACGCGCGTACCTTCCGGGGCACCGTTTCGGTTTACAATACCAGCAATACCCGGCTCGGTACGCTCTCGGTCGGCCGGACGTTTACCTCCAACGGCATATCCTATTCGTTGAGCACGCTGTCGGGGCAGCTGGTGCTGCGGACATCGATTCCGCCCAAGATCACGGTGACGCCGTCGGGCTGGACCTCCGGCAACGTCACGCTGAGTGTCGAATTCGTCGCCGGTTCGACCGAAAAAAGCTATTCGCTCGACTACGGTTTCACCTGGAGCGAGTATGCCGCGCCGATTACGGTGAGCGAAAACAGCACCGTCTATTTCCGTTCGGTTGACGGTTCCGGCAACGAGTCGGCGGCGGCCTATACGGTCAACAACATCGACCGGACGCCGCCGGAATTCACCATGGCGCCGGAAGCGACCACCCGTTTCAGCCAGGTCTCCATCAACTGGAGCGGCGCCGATGGCGACGGTTCCGGCGTATATCGCGAATATCTCCGGCTCGGGCTCAAGCCGAATCTCTCCGGCACCGGCGTCACGGTGAACTCTTCGAGCTGGGAGAGCAATGCGCTCGGTGCGGGCACCTGGTACTACCAGATCGGGCTTGCCGATGAAGCCGGCAACCTGGCCTGGAGCGACGTGTCGAGTTTCGTGATCGGCAACCAGCTCTTCGGGCAGGCCGGCAAAGCCGACCGGCTTGCCGGCGATGCCGGAGAGGACCGGCTGCGTTACGGAGCCGATGCCGTCTGGCGCACCGGCTACAGTTGCAACGCCGCCTATCAGTTGGCGGGCCGCAACCGTTCGTTTGACGTTTTTATCGGCGGCGGCGGTTATGACCAGTTGCTGCTGACCGACGGGGATGATGCTTTGTTTCTCGACGATATCTATTCGCCGATGCCCGCCACCGACGCGATGAGGCCGCGGCTCGAGGGGGTTGAAGAGGTGCTGGGCGGCAACGGCAACGACCTGATCGACTTCGCCAGCAACCGCTGGACGTACGGCGACGTCCGGATCGCCGGCGAAAAAGGCGACGACGTTCTGATCGGCAATGCCGGCAACGATATCCTCTGGGGCGGCGAAGGCGATGACATTCTTGACGGCGGGGCGGGGAACGATATCTATGTCTTTGATGACAACTGGGGCTCCGATCAGGTCAACGACCGCGACGGCGTGTTCCGACTGGTTTTTGACCAGTCGCTCGAGGGCAAACTCGAATTGAGCGAAGACGGCCTGACCCTCAGCTCCGGCGAAAACTCGATCGCATTTTCGCAGCGGGTGACGCTCGAACAGATTGTCTTCGCCGATCTCGACCCCCAGTACGTCCGGGAAAGCTGCGACGCGATTCTCCGCCAGCTCGCCTGACGCGGCCGCGGCGGTTTGCAAAAAGCGCATTCTTCCGTTATAGTATAGAGCCGATTGCAAAAGCTCTTTCGGCCGCCCGAAAGGTCTTTTTTTCCGCCTCGCCGGGAGCGATTTCGGGACATACCGCTTCGGGTATGCCCCTCAATCTA
>CAZRFG010000253.1:0-5315 GCA_964599205.1 uncultured Victivallaceae bacterium | reverse complement strand
CGGGAGCCGTCGCCGGCGCGGCGGACCGGGGCGCGGCGGTATGACCGCCGTCGTCATCGGTCATTTTGGTCGCGGTTCCGGGCTTGCCGTTTTCGGGGAGCAGCGCCGGGTCGGGAGCGACTCCGAGGTGCTTCAGCGCCCGTTCCGCGATGCTGCGGAAAACCGGGGCGGAGACGGTGCCGCCGTAGCTGCCGCCCTTGGGCTCGTCGACCGTCACCAGCATTACAAAAGCCGGATCCTTGGCCGGCACGAAGCCGCAGAAGCTGGCGAAATATTTGGCCTGATAGCCTTTGCCTTTTTCGAATTTGCGGCTGGTCCCGGTCTTGCCGGCGACCAGGTAGCCGGGGATCGCCGCCTTTTTGGCGGTGCCGCCCTCGCCGGTGACCCGGGTCATCATATCGACCAGCTTGGCGCAGGTTTCGGGATTCTTGAACATCTGGACCGGCGGCTCGATCGGCATCTGGCGGACCACTCCGTCTTCGGCGAATTCGATCCGGTCGACCAGCCGCAGTTTGGGGAGTTTGCCGTCGTTGGCCAGCGCGCAGTAGGCGCGGACCATCTGGACCGGCGAGACCAGGATCGCATAGCCGATCGGGAAGCGGGTGATCGAGAGCCCGTCCCAGTTCTTGACCGGCGGCATGATCCCGATCGACTCGGTTTTGAACGGCAGCCCGGTACGCTGGCCGAAGCCGAAGCCGCGCAGCGTCCGGTAGACGTTGTCGGCGCCGAATTCCACCGCGATCTTGGCGGTGCCGATGTTACTCGAGGTTTTGATGATGTCCTCGACCGCCATCAGTCCGTAGGGGTGGGTGTCGCGCAGCGGCTTGCCCATGTAGACCCAGACTCCGTTTTCGCAGTTGAACTGGGTTTTTGGGGTGATCATGCCGATGTCCATCGCGCCGCCGATGGTGAAGGGCTTGATGATCGAGCCCGGCTCCATGCCGTCCTCGACGATTCGCGTCCGCCAGGCTTCCGGATCCATCGAACTGCGGTCGTTGGGGTCAAAGGTCGGGCGCTGGGCGATCGCCCGGATGTTGCCGGTCTTGGGGTCGGCGATCACCGCGTAAATCGCCTTCGGCTTCCATTTTTCGAAAGCGGCGTCGAGCTCCTCCTCCATGATCGATTGGAGCGGTTCGTCGATGGTGAGAAAAATATTGGCGCCGTCGCGGCTGCGGACCTCGGAGCTGTTGCCGTAGTCGAGCGGACGGCCGTCGCGGGCGCGTTCGTACACCGCCTTGCCCTGTTCGGAGGACATTTCGCGGTTGAAGTAGCGTTCCAGCCCGAGCACCGCGACGGTGTTGGCGGCGTCGGCGCCGCTGGTGAAGCCGAGTACATTGGAGAGCATCCGGCCTTTGGGGTAGACCCGCATGTAGCCTTCTTCAAAGAAGATGCATTTGATCCGGTTGAGCTTGACGAAGTCGTGGAGTTCGGCGGCGACTTTGATCGGCACGTTGCGGGCGAGCGGGACGTCGCGCATTTCGCGCATCTGCTCGGTGCCGTCGGGGTTGTAGAGAATTTTCCCTTTTTCGTCGCGCATCGGGCGGTAGCGTTCCAGCCGGTCGTTGATTTCCTTGTACGGCACGCCGAGCTTTTTCGACAGGAAAAAGGCGATCTTGCGCCGCTGCTGCTCGTTGGCGACCAGCGAGGGGTCGGCTTTGATATGTTCGCAGGGGGCGTTGCTGACCAGGAGATTGCCGGAGACGTCAAAAATTTCGCCGCGCTTGCCGGTGGTCACCTTGACCGAGGTGTACTGCCGTTTGGCTTTGATGAAAAGCTCCTCATGGCTCACCACCTGGACGTAGTAGAGCCGGGCGAGCAGCAGAATTCCGACCGGAATCAGCACCAGCGCCATCAAACGCATGCGGAATTTGATACTGTCATTGCTGCTGAGCACGGCGGAGACTCCCGGTCGATTGGAACGTTAACGGACGACCCGGCGCGTCGCGACGGCGGCGGTCGCCGGCGCGGCGGGAACGTCGTTCTGAGCCATCTGCGGCAGCGCCGGCGCCGGACCGGGGGCGAGGATCGCGAGCTTTTTGACCTGGCGCGGATCGGGCGCGGCGAGCGTCAGTTTGAAGCGCGTCATCTGCGAATTGATATGCGGCCAGGCCGAAAGCTGCTCGCGGCGGACCCGCAAGTTGGCGATTTCGCGCTCGGTCTCATGGATTTTCTTCTCGGTCAGCCGGATCGTCCGTCCGGTTTCGGCGATTTTCTGGTTGAGGTAGATATAGCTGTTGACCAGCGCACCGACCACCGCCAGCAGCAAGGTCACCCGGAATGCCGTTGCCAGTTTACCGCCGATCGAGCCGTTGCCCTTGCCGCGGGGGCGACTGCCGCGCACTTTGCCGCTTTGGATATTCATACTGATTGCTCCCGATATTTCGAAACATCTCGAAAATGTTAAAGTTTTTCCACTACCCGCAACTTGGCCGACGCCGCGCGGCGGTTGGCTGCGAGTTCATCCGCTTCGGCGGTCACCGCCTTGCGGGTCAATACCTCCACCGAGGCTTGCTTGCCGCAGACGCAGATCGGCAGTCCCGGCGGGCAGACGCATTCCAGCGCCGCCTCGCGAAAATAATGCTTGACCATCCGGTCCTCCAGCGAGTGAAAGGTGATCACCGCCAGCTTTCCGCCCGGCCTCAAGATCGCCAGCGCCGCATCGAGTGCTTCCGCGAGTTCGCCGAGCTCGTCATTGACCGCGATCCGCAGCGCCTGAAAAGCCAGCGTCGGCGACGGCAGTTCCCCCGGCCGCGAACGCCCCAGCGCCTGATCGCAGGCCGCCACCAGATCGAGCGTATTGCCGAAGAGTTTGGTCTCCCTGATCTCGCAGACCGTTCTCGCCAACTTGCGCGATTTGCGGATTTCGCCGTATTCGCGGAACATCCGCTCCAGTTCCTCTTCGCTCCAGCGGTTGAGGATGCGGGCGGCGGTCAGGTCGGAACGCTGATCCATACGCATATCGAGCGGCCCCTCGGCCCGCCACGAGAAACCCCGCGCCGGATCGTCGAGCTGCGGCGACGACACCCCGATGTCGAGGAGGACGCCGTCGACTTCGCGCCATCCTTCGGCGGCGGCGATCTCCCCGAGTTGCGAGAAATTGCCGCGTCGCAGTTTGACCCGTCCGGCGGCGAACTCCAGCGTTTTGGCCGCCCGCTCCAGCGCCTCGGCGTCACGGTCGATGCCGAGGATTTCGAGCCCGGCATAGGCCTTGAGCAGCAGCGCGCTGTGGCCGCCGTTGCCGAGCGTGCCGTCGATCAGCCGGGCGGGACGGTCCCCGAAGTCGAGGAAACGCACCACCTCGCGCCAGAGCACCGGTTGATGGGTCAATTCACTCATCTCAATCTTTCTTCAATAAACCCGACAGCAGCGCGGTGAAATCTTCCGATCCTTCGCAGATCTTCTGAATTTCATCGAGTTCGCCGTCAATTTCGTTGGCATCCGGTTCGGCCCAGGTTTCCGGCGCGCAGAGCCGGATATGGTTCAAGGCGCCGAGCAGTTTGAGCTGCGAACCCACGCCGATTTCGTCGAGCATTTTGCGGTCGAGCGGCATCCGGCCCTGACGGTCGCAGCGGCACTGCCGCGCCTTGGCGCCGATCCGGGCAAAGGCCATCTGGACTTTGGAATTGGCGATCGCCAGCTTGCGGGCCTTGTTGACGAACTCCTTGAACACCGCGGTCGGAAGCAATACCAGCGCCCGGTCCCGGGCCGGCAGCAGGACAAAGCCCGACGCATCGTCCGCCCGCCGCCAGTCGCTCGGGATGGTGACCCGGCACTGGGCGTCGAGGGAGTGGTCGAACTCTCCCAGAAACAGCGGCTCGTCAAAAAGATTTTCCCCGGTTTCCGCCATTTTGCTTTCCTAATTGCCCCTATTCATTCCTAACCGCTCCTATTTTACTACGTAAGGCACCTTTTTGCAAATCGAAATCAGCTTTTTTTTCAATAATTTTGGGCGCGGGAGAAGGTCGGGGAGAAAAAAACGGCGGGAAGTTTGATTCGCGGCAAAAAAAGGGTATAGTATCGGCTATGAAAAGCAACTTGTCCAAACGCCGGCGGCTTGAAATATGGCTGCGCGAAGAGCTTAAAAAAGGCGACTATCCGCCGCACAGCCGTTTTTTTTCGCAGGCCAGGCTGAAAGAGCTGCATCAGGTCAGTCAGGCGACCGTCACCGAGGCGCTGCAAACGCTTGCCGTCGAGGGGCTTCTTTATTTTCGGCCCGGCAGCGGAACCTATGTTTCGCCGCCGCGCCGGGTCTATCAGATTCTGGTGGTGGCCAAATACGGCCGCGACAACTTTGAACTCAATGCGTTTCTCTGCGGCGCGGAGAGTTCCCCGGCGGCGGCGCAGTACCGGATCATCCCGATCCGGGAAGCCGAATTCCGGCGCAACCTCGAGCACTTCCAGGTGATCTATCCGCAGACGGTGGCGGTGATCTATTTCCGTCTGCCGCCGCTCTTCGTGGAAACCGCCGTACGGATGGAGGCGGCGGGAGTATTCGCGCTCTTTTATGGCTCAAGCGCCTTTCGTGAACAGGTCGGTCTCCGCAACGCCTATTATTACGACGAAAAGGAAGTGGTCCGGATGGCGCTTGCCCGACTGGCGGCGGCGGGGCGGCGGCGAATCGGCTGCTGTACGCTGGATACCGAAATTCTGCTCAGCCGGAGAGCCCGGTGGCGTGAACTGATGGGGGAATTCAAGCTCGAGTACGATTCGCGGCGCGAATTTCTGGCCGCGGACAACGAGGCATTGTTCCGGAAGCTGAAGGCGCTCCGGCGCGAAGAGGTCGACTTCGACGGCCTTTTCTGCTGCTTTGCCTTTTCGGCGATGGTGGCGACCCAGGCGCTGCTGGCGCTCAATTTCCGGGTGCCGGAAGATGTCGCGGTGGTTACGGTCGGCGATTTCTCGGCGGAGTTCATGCGCTGCATCCATCCGCGTCCGGGGAGCGTCTCGATCGACCACCCCGGCGACGGCGCCCGGCTGATCGAAATGCTTGACGCCGCGATCAATTCCGCGCCGGCCGAAGTGGATTTCTCCGGTGCGAGTCCGCTTGCTTTCCAAGCCGGTGAATCCGGACTTTGACCCGTTTCCAGCGAGCTCTCTTCCCCTGATCGTTCCGGCCCGCCGGTCGCCGCAAAGAGACCGCGCCGCGAACCATCAATCCCATCCCCCCCGCAAAAAGCAAAATCCCCGTTGACCGGGGATTTTGTCGGGTGTTTGCCGGTTCCCGCCTCTGGCGGCGGATGCCGTCCAAAGGCGCGGGAGGTTCAGTTGCGGTCCCAGTAGTTTTCGGCGTGGCCGTTGGTGGCGCCGTTGGCAAA
>CAZRFG010000252.1:0-5354 GCA_964599205.1 uncultured Victivallaceae bacterium | reverse complement strand
CGGCTGGCCGCCGGCCACCCCGACGGTTTCATCGCCGCTTTTGCCAACCACTACCTCAATCTCGCCGACTGCATCGAGGCGCGGCGTCAGGGCGTCGAGCCCGGCGAACTCAGCACCGACTATCCCGGAATCGAGGCTGGGGTGCGGGTGGCCGCCTTTATCGACGCCGCCTTGAGCACGCTGGAAAAAAGCGAAAAATGGATCAAAGTCAACTGAAAGCGATTTGCATTCAATCGGTTTTACGGTACATTACCGGAAAACACCTTCAACAGGATTGAATTGCGATGATCTGGTTCAATGCGGTTCACGCCCCCCTCGGGGCCCACAGCGCCTTCACCCTCGGCCATGTCGGCAAAACCGGCGGGTTCTCGGTTGAAAACGGCAAAAGCGCGGATGAAAACGTCTTTGTCGCGATCGAATCCGCCGACCGGCCCGGCTGTTTTCGCGCCCTCCCCTTCTGGGAACCGAGCGAAGACGAAGCCGCCCGCTTCGACCATCAGAATGCCGGGTCCGGCCTTCCCACGGCCGGGCCGTTGTCAAACTTCGCCCCGGAGGAAGTGAGCCGCGAATTCAAACTCGGGAGCGACCGCTTCCGGGCGGGCGACCTCGAATTCACCATTTACTCCCGGGTGCTCCCGCTGGCCGATCCCGAATCCGCCGACCCGGCAGTGCTCGCCTCCCAGTTCTGTCCGGCGGTGATCGCCGAACTGGTAATCGACAACCGGCAGGGAACACGCGAACGGCGCGGCTGCTTCGGCTTCCAGAGCGAAGCGCGGCTCGACAATATGCGCCGCCTCTTTCGCGGCATTGCGTCCGGACAGGCGGTCGCGGTCACCACCGACGCGCCGACGGAGCTCCTCCAGAACTTCAACATCGAGCGCATTCTCGAACTTCCCGATGAAGTTTCGCTCGCCGCCGGGCTCGGCAACTGCGGCATTCTCCGTTTTTGCGCCGCACCGGGGGAAAGGGCGGTCTTCCGCCTCGCTTTGGCCTTTCACCGCGCCGGCATCGTCACCACCGGGGAACCGATGTCGTATTATTATTGGCGCTTCTTCCCCGACCTCGAATCCGTCGGCGACTACGCACTGGCGCACTTCGAGGAGTGGAAGGAGGAAGCGCTCGCCGCCGACCGGGTCATCGACCAATCCCGCCTCTCCCCCGACCGCGCCTTTCAACTGATCCACGCGGTCCGGAGTTATTACGCCTCGACCCAGCTGCTCGACTGCGGCGGCCGGGCGATATGGGTGGTCAACGAGGGCGAATACCGGATGCTCAACACCTTTGACCTGACCATCGACCAGCTCTTTTTTGAGCTCAACATGAATCCCTGGACGGTGCGCAGCGAGCTTGACCGCTTCGTCGAACGCTATTCGTACTTCGACCGTTACGGCATTTCCTTCACCCACGATATGGGCGTCCGCAACCACTTCACGCCGCCGGGGCATTCGAGCTACGAGTGTCCGCGCCTTCCCGGCTGTTTCTCGTACATGACCCGCGAGCAGCTGGTCAACTGGGCGCTCGCCGCCGCCACCTATTGCCTGGTCACCGGCGAAAAACGCTGGAGCGAGACGTTTATCCAGGTCTTTCAATCGATGCGCAACCGGGCGGATGGCGACGGACTCCTTGCCCGCAATTCCGACCGCTGCGGCGAAGACGGGATTGAGATCACCACCTACGACAGCCTTGACGAGTCGCTCGGCCAGGCCGACGGCAACTTGTATCTCGCGGTCAAAACCTGGGCGGCATACCTCACATTGGCGGAAATCCTCCCCGATCCCGCCCCGGCGCGGGAACTCGCGCGCCGCTGCGGCCGGGCGATCCGCCGCGCCGCCCTCCCCGACGGCACCATTCCCTCGATCCTCGACCGGCCGGACACCGGCAAGATCATTCCGGCGATCGAGGGCCTGATCTTCCCGTACTATCTCGGGCTTGACGCCGCGCTCGATCCGGCGGGTGAACACCGCGAATTGTTGGCCGCGCTCAAGAAACACTTCGAAACCATCCTCCGGCCCGGCGTCTGCCTCTACCCCGACGGCGGCTGGAAGCTCTCCAGCAGCGCCGACAACTCGTGGCTGTCGAAAATTTATCTCTGCCAATTTGTGGCCCGGCAAATCCTCGGCATCGACACGCCGGAAACCGGCAGCGAAGCCGACGCGGCCCACGTCAGGTGGCTCACCAATCCCGGCAGCGCCTACTGGGCGTGGAGCGACCAGATGACGTCCGGCGTCGCCAAGGGAAGCAAATATTACCCGCGCGGGGTCACCGCGATTTTGTGGCTTGAGGAGTGAAATGAAGCGGCTCGCGGCGATTTTCGCGATTTTCTTCGGCGTCGTCATCGCGGCGGCAGCGGCAGTGCTTCCCGCCGGTTCCGGCGTCTTCGCCGGGCCGGACGCCGGGGCTCCGATGATCGGCGCATTGCCGCGCGAACTCGACACTGGCGACGCCAATGTGGTGACAAGTTTTCTCGAAAAAGACCACCTCGTCCGCCGCATCCGTTTTTTTCAGATGACCGGCTTGGTGCCGGGCAAAACGCTTTACATAACGCCCGACGTGGTGCTCGAGAAAACCCCGGACGCGCCGCAGGGGCTCAAAAAATATCAGGTGGTCCGGAGCCCCGGCCAAACCGTCTGGATCGGGGTCAACGCGCTGCTGCTCGCCTGCCTGGCGGCGGCGGCGTACCGGCGGCGACAGAAGAATTACGCGCCGCTCCTCGCGCTGGGCGGGATCATTGCGCTTCGCAACCTCATCACCGGCACCATTCTCTGGTTGGGCGGCAATATTTTCCTCCTCTCCAGCGACGAACCGGATTTCTTCATCATCACCCGTGACATGATGAAATTCCAGCTCGAAGCGATCTGGCCGCGAACCTTCGGACAAGGATTGTTCTATCTTCCCTTCGCCTGGCTCACCGGAGCGCAAAGCTGCTTCGACATTCTCGCCGAAGTCTCGTACTTCAATGCGTATGTGGTGATGCCGGGAATTATCATCTTGATTTATCTCATCGGGCGCAAACTCACCGGGAGCAGCGCGGTTGCATTGCTGGCGGCGCTGATCTACGCGGTGATCCCGATGTTCTATTTTCACCACGAAAACTGGCAGCGGAATTACGCCATGGGATACTTCGCGCTGCCCGCGGCCGATTGGTGTTTCGCCTACTACAAGAGCCTTACCTGGAGCGGGTTCAACGCGATGAGCGACGTTCCCTCGACCGCGCTGGTGCTACTGTTAATCTACGGCGCGCTGAAGCTGGAGAAGAAATATTGCAGCGCCGCCATGCTCGGTGCGCTCTTCGGACTGGCTTGCGTATTCCGGATCAACAACCTCTTTTACGCGCCGGTGGCGGCGTATCTGTGGCTCGAGCGCGACAAGTTCGACTGGCGCAGATTTGCACTTGAAGCGCTGGCCGGAGGAATCGGCTTCCTCGCCGTCTTCGGCTGGCAGTTCTATCTGAATGCCAAGCAGTTCGGCTCGATTTTCACCTTTCCCTACGTGCTCTACGATCAAACCGCCGACGGCTTCCGCTTCGACATGATATCGAAGAATCTGCCGATCCTCTTCGGGGCCAATCTCTGGCTCTTCCTGCCCGGCTTTGCCGCCATCGCGCTCCTCGCCGACCGCAAGCTCCAGCTCACGCTGGCGCTGTGGATCATCCCGACGCTGATTTTCTTCGCCGGTTACGTCCACACCCGGGACGACGTCACGCGCTTCGTCTTTCCGGTTTACGGGGCGACTTCGCTCGGCGCAGCAGCCTTTTTGGTGAAAGCGTGGTCGCGGAGGAAGCTCGGGCGGTTGCTGGTGATCGAGTCGACGCCGCAAGACTGAACGTGTTTGGCCACTTCGACGTCGTCGATGGTCCAGACGTGGAACTCAAGTTTCTGATCGTGGAAAAGCTTGACCAGCTCCGGGGTCAGATCCTTACCGATGCCGACCGAAATCCCGGTCGCGCCGATCTCCCTGACCAATTTGAGGTACTTCGCGGGGTCGGCGAGAAGGTTCTTGCCTGAGACCAGGAGATTGTTGCGGAAACCCGGATATTCGCGATTGAAGGCGGCCAGCTCGGTATCGTAAAAGGTAATGATAATCAGCTGGTTCTGTTTGATGTCGTACTGCTTGACCAGTTTCTTCAAGTCGGCGGCGAAATTCTTGTTCTTGTCCTTGATTTCAAGATAAATCCGGCCGGAATCGTCGGGCATCGCGTCGAGCGCCTCCGCCAGCGCCGGGGCATGGATGCCGATGAACTGCGGGCCTTTCCAGCGGCCGACGTCGATCGACTGGGTTTCGTCAAAGGTCAGCTCGGAAACCTTGACCTCCTTGCCGCCGGTGCGCTTGAAGTTGTCGTCATGCATGCAGAGCCAGACCCCGTCTTTGGTCCGGTGGACATCAAGCTCGACCGCATAAGCGCCGCGCCGCCAGCCTTCGCCGAAAGCGACCAAGGTATTCTCCGGAAATTCCGCCGATTCCCCCCGGTGCGCCACCAAAACCGCGTCGCGCTGCGAAGCGCATCCGCCGGCGGCCACCGCCGCGCTCAAAGTTGCCGCCGCCATCCATTTTCTCCAATGTTTCATGCCTGACCTCAAGTTCATATTGCCGATTCCAATTACTATAACCCCGTTTTTTGGGAAAGAAAACAGCGGATGCTTTTTTCGCGAAAAACCGGCGGATTTTCCGTGATTTTTTGGAAAAACATGCTATATTATTAAAAATCAGGTTTCAACTGAAGTTTATCGGAGAAAATAAGATGAGTTTGTACCGCACCCATACCTGCGGCCAGTTGCGTCTCGCCGACGTCGGCCAAAAAGTTCGCATTGCCGGCTGGATCCACAGCGTCCGCGACCACGGCGGGGTTATTTTTATCGATTTGCGCGACCATTACGGCATGACCCAGGTGGTGATCAATCCGGAGTGCGATTTTTACCAGGAGCTCGACCGCTGGCGGGTGGAGACCGTGGTCCGTTTCGACGGCGCGGTGGTTGCCCGTACCGCTTCGACCGTCAACCCCAAGCTCGAAACCGGCGAAATCGAAGTTGCCGCCACCGGCATGGAAATTCTCGGCACCGCCGACGTGATCCCCTTTCAGGTCGCCAAGGATGACAACGCTCCCGAAGCGCTGCGCCTCAAATACCGCTTCCTCGACCTGCGCCGCGACCAGCTTCATCAGAACATCATGCTCCGCAGCCGGGTGATCGCGGCGATCCGCCGCCACATGACCGACATCGGCTTTAACGAGTTCCAGACCCCGATCCTGACCGCCAGCAGCCCCGAGGGCGCCCGCGACTACCTGGTGCCGAGCCGCGTCCATCCCGGCAAGTTCTACGCGCTGCCGCAGGCGCCGCAGCAGTTCAAGCAGCTGCTGA